>NZ_JBXAJH010000005.1:0-248431 GCF_058797075.1 Acidovorax sp. GW823-FHT02H02
TCCCGCCTCGACGACCTGATCGAAGCTTCCCGCGCGAGGTCAAGCGATCGACACGCAGCAAGTACCCACCAAAAAAAATGCCAGTCAGGGCTTAACTGACTGGCATTGCCCTTCGGGGGCTTTTTTCATGGCCGGAAACTTGGGATGTTCGCGCCAGCGCGCCCAGCTTTCCGTAACCGGCACGCCATTCCAAAGACCGCCCTGCTCCCGCCCACCGCAGCTACGGCTCTGCGCCCTGGCGTTGCTTGCGGGGACGGCCGGCCAGCAGGGGGTCGAACACCGCGTTCGGAAGCATGCGCAGCAGCTTGGCGACCACGCCCATTTGCCAGGGGATGACACGGTAGCGCGCACCCGCGGCGATGGCCTTGAACGCGCGGTCGGCAAAATCATCGGCACGCATCAGAAACGGCATGGCATAGCGGTTCTGGCGCGTGAGCGGTGTGTCGACATAGCCCGGTGAAATGGTGACCACGCGCACCCCATGCGGGCGCATTTCGCCGCGCAGGCTCTCGCAATAGCTGATGACCGCCGCCTTGCTGGCGCAATACGCCCCATGCCCTGGCAAACCGCGAATTCCCGCCACGCTGCCGATTCCCACCAGGGTACCGCCGCGGCGTTGCACCATGCCCTCCACAAACGGCTGGAAGGTGGCCGCCATGCCGATGTTGTTGGTGGCAAAGGTGCGCGCCATGACATCGATGTCGGCACGGACGGCGGTGTCCATGCCCACGCTGATGCCGGCGTTGGCAACCACCACGTCGGGCAACCCCTGGCGCGCGATGCAATCCTGGCCTGCCGCCATGATGCTGGCGGGTACGGACACATCAGCACAATAAATTTCATAGCTATCGGCGCTGATACCTTGAGCGCCAGCCCATGATTTGATCTCTGCTGTGCGCCGTGCCACCAGCGCCAGCCGGTAGCCTTGCCGGTAAAAGCGCAGGGCCAGGGCCTGGCCAATGCCGCTGGAGGCACCCGTGATGAAAACAAGAGGAGCCGTCATGGGGGCCGCCTGGTGCTGCGGGCCAGCTATCGCGTCGCAGCGGGCATCAGCACGCCCCGCACACGCCCGCGCAGCTGGAGCACCTGGTCCAGGTTGTCATATTCCATGGCATCGGCCGTGAACCGGTCGTTGCCACGCGTGAGCACGACGGGCTGGTCGGAACGAACACGCTCGGCCTGGGTAAATGCGTGCAGGAATTCGCCACGGAACTCCAGGCGCGGCTGGACCTCGCGCGTGACCACCGCGTTGCCAAAAAGCTGAACCTCCGAGCCGTCGCCATTGCTCAGGGCGCGACGGGCCGTGGCCACGGTGAGCACGCCCTGCGGCGTCACCGATCGCATGCGCACGTTGTCGATCTCCAGGGTATCGGAGTCGGGATAATGCCGCCCCACGTCACCCGTCACCTCGCTTTGCATGCGCCCCGTGGCATCAAAGCTCTTGACCGAAAATCCCTTCATGAAATAGTCGGGCTCGTGCAGTTGGCTGGGCTCGCTCGCTGGTGGCAGGGGCGCGGGGGCATTGCGCACCAGCCACCAGGTGCCCATGGCCAGCAGTCCCATGAGGATGATCGGGAGATACAGCGTGAACCGCTCCCAGCCTTGGCGCAGCAAGGGGCTCATAGGGTGTAGCCCGCCAGCAGGGCTGCATAGCGGCCACTGGCCACCAGCAGCAGGTCGCAGAACTCGCGCGCAGCGCCCTCTCCGCCGCGCGCCTGGGTGGTGTGGTGGGCCACATGGCGCACCTCCACATGGGCATTGGCGGGTGCACAGGCCAGGGCACAGCGGCGCATGACGGGCAGATCCGGCCAGTCGTCGCCCATGGCGGCCGCCTGCGTCCAGTCCAGTCCCAGATTGGCCAGCATCTGCTCGGCGGCGGGCCGCTTGTCTTCGGTACCGAACACGGCATGCTCGACACCCAACGCCTGCAGCCGCAGGCGCAGCGGGGCCGAATCGCGGCCGGTGATCACGGCCGGGGTGATGCCGGCCTTTTGCAGCAATTTGAGACCGTGCCCGTCCAGGGTGTTGAAGCGCTTGAGCGTTTCGCCGGCTTCGCTGATGTACAGGCCGCCATCGGTCAGCACCCCGTCCACATCAAAAAAGGCCACGCGCACGCCCTGCGCCTGCAGGAGCAGCTCGGGAGGAAATTGCAGTACGGGCAGGGTCATTTCAACAAAGGGCATGGCAAAGGGGACAGTCACAGTCTAGGCCAGTGCACCCGTGGAACCGGCTTTGCCGGGCCACCGGGTGCGTCCCCCTCAGGGGGGAAGGCGCGCAGCGGCTCAGGGGGGTCATATGACTTTCGCGCGCATGAGATCGCGGATGTGGACCACGCCTTCCAGCGTGCCGTCGGCACCTACCACCAGCACGCTGGTGATGCCGAGGGTTTCCATCATTTCGGCGGCATTGACGGCCAGGGCGTCGGGCGCAATGCGGCGGGGTGTGGCATGCATGACCTGGGCGGCCGTGGCCGTGCGCAGGTCGGCGCCCGCTTCGATGCGGCGGCGCAAGTCACCGTCGGTGAAGATCCCCTGCACCTGCCCCGCGCCATCGACCACGGCGGCGCAGCCCAGCCCCTTGGCACTCATCTCCCGCATCAACGCACTGAACGAGGCCTCGGGCAGAACCCGGGGAACGGCGTCGCCGGAGCGCATGACATCGCTCACATGCGTCAGCAGCTTGCGGCCCAGGGCGCCGCCGGGGTGCGAACGGGCAAAGTCTTCCGGACGAAAGCCGCGCGCATCGAGCAGGGCCACGGCCAGGGCATCGCCCATGGCCAGTTGAGCAGTGGTGCTGGCCGTGGGCGCGAGGTTCAGCGGGCAGGCTTCGCGCTCCACGCTGCAGTCGAGCGTGAGGTCGGCGTGGCGGGCCAGCGTGGAGTGCGGGCCGCCCGTCATGGCGATCAGGGGCACCCCCAGGCGCTTGAGCACCGGCAGCAGCGCCGTGAGCTCGCCGCTTTCGCCGCTGTTGGAGATGGCCAGCACCAGGTCTTCCGCCGTCACCATGCCCAGATCGCCGTGGCTGGCCTCGGCGGGGTGCACAAAGAATGCCGGCGTGCCGGTGGACGCCAGCGTGGCCGCGATCTTGCGCCCGATATGGCCGCTCTTGCCCATACCCATGACCACCACGCGCCCCGCGGTATGCAGCACCCGCTGCACGGCCTGCACGAAACTGCCGTCCAGGCGTGCCGCCAGCCCCGTGAGGGCAGCGGCCTCGATGTCAAACGTTTCCCGCGCCAGGCGCAGGACCTGATCCGGATCAAGGGGGAAATGGGCGGCGGAAGTCATGCGCGGATTCTATCGACCGGGGTGCACGGGCTCGGATAGCATCGGTCCATGTCCTCACTCGCGCTGACCTTGCTGTACCTCCTGGCCGCAGTGTTGGGCGTGGTGGCGTGCCGCAGCCTCAAGCTGCCGCCCATGCTGGGCTACCTGGCCGCCGGGGTGCTGATCGGCCCCCATGCGCTGGCGCTGGCCCAGAACTCGGAAGGCGTGCGCCACCTCGGCGAGTTCGGGGTGGTGTTCCTGATGTTTGCCATCGGGCTGGAATTCAGCCTGCCCAAGCTGCGCGCCATGCGCCGCCAGGTGTTCGGCCTGGGGCTGCTGCAGGTGGGGCTGAGCATGCTGGTGGTCACCGCTCTGGCGCTGGCGCTGGCGCGCCTGGTGGGCGGTGTGTGGGAAATGCACTGGCAGTCGGCCCTGGCGCTGTCAGGCGTGCTGGCCATGAGCAGCACGGCCATCGTCGTCAAGCTGATGGCCGAGCGCTCCGAACTCGAAAGCGAGCATGGCCGCCGCGTGATGGGCATCCTGCTGTTCCAGGACCTGGCAGTGGTGCCCCTGCTGGTGCTGATTCCGGCCCTGGGCTCATCGCCCGACCACCTGCTGACGGCCCTGGGGCTGGCCCTGCTCAAGGCCGTGGTGCTGGTGGGCCTGCTGCTGTCGGGAGGCCAGCGCCTGATGCGCTGGTGGCTCACGCAGGTGGCGCGTCGCAAGAGCGACGAGCTGTTCATGCTGAACCTGCTGCTGATCACGCTGGGGCTGGCCTGGCTGACCGAGCTGGCAGGCCTGAGCCTGGCCCTGGGCGCCTTCATTGCCGGGGTGCTGGTTTCGGAGACCGAATACCGGCACCAGGTGGGCACCGACATCCGCCCGTTCCACGACGTGCTGCTGGGCCTGTTCTTCATCACCATCGGCATGATGCTGGACTGGCATATCCTGGTGGACCGCTGGGCGCTGGTGCTGGTGCTGGTCACGGTGCCGCTGCTGCTCAAGCTGGTGCTCATCCTGGTGCTGGCGCGCGCCATGGGCGCCACCACCGGGGTGGCCTTGCGCACGGGGCTGTACCTGGCGCAGGCGGGCGAGTTCGGCTTTGTGCTGCTGTCGCTCACGCAGAGCAACGGCCTGGTGCAGCCGGCGCTGATGAACCCCATTCTGGCGGCCATGGTGCTGTCGATGCTGGCCACGCCGTTTCTCATCATGTACAGCAACCGCATCGTGATGAGGCTGGTGGCCAGCGACTGGCTGCAGCAGTCGCTGCAGATGACCACCATCGCACGCAAGTCCATCAACACCAGCAAGCATGTGATCATTTGCGGCTTTGGCCGCTGCGGCCAGAACCTGGCCCGGATGCTGGACCGCGAAGGCATCCCCTACATGGCGCTCGACCTGGATCCCGACCGCGTGCGCCAGGCCGCCGCCGCCGGCCATTCGGTGGTCTACGGGGATGCCACCCGCCTGCAGGCGCTGATGGCCGCCGGCCTGGTGCGCGCCAGCGCGGTGGCGGTGACCTACCTGGATGTGCCGTCGGCGCTCAAGGTGCTGGCCAGCACGCGGACCCATGCGCCGCAGGTGCCCGTGGTGGTGCGCACCCAGGACGACCTGCACCTGGACAAGCTGCAGGCCGCCGGTGCCACCGAGGTGGTGCCCGAAGCCATCGAGGGCTCGCTCATGCTGGCCAGCCACGCGCTGGCGCTGGTGGGGGTGCCCATGCGCCGGGTGTTGCGGCTGGTGCAGGACCAGCGCGATGCGCGCTACCAGCTGCTGCGCGGCTACTTCCATGGTGCCGACGACGACACCGTGAACGAGCGCGACCAGGAGCGCCTGTCCACCATCACGCTGCCGCCCGGGGCCAAAGTCATCGGAGAGCCGCTGGGCGGACTGGCACTGCCCGCCATGGGGGTGCAGGTGGTCAATCTGCGGCGGGGCGACGGCCATCCGGGTGCCGCAGTGGCCGAAGCCTTGCTGGCAGCGGGAGACACGCTGGTGCTGTCGGGGCACCCGGCAGCGCTGGCGCTGGCCGAGGACAAATTGCTGCGGGGGTAGCTGGGGCCATCCCCCTGAGGCGCTGCGCGCCTTCCCCCTTCTCTCGGCTTCGCCGGGAAGGGAGACGATGCCCTCGCTGCGGGGCGGCCCTTGCTCGGCATCCCTGGCTGGGGGCGCGCCAGTTGCTGGGGTTGGCGCCAGAATTTGAATGAAATATCGCTCTAATTCTTATATATCAAGCGTCAATAGCTATATATTCAATAGCAATTTAGAGCAATTCCGCCGGCTCGGGCCGCCCGAACAGGTAGCCCTGGAACTGCTGGCAGCCGTTGCGCAGCAGAAATGCACGCTGCCCCTCGGTTTCCACCCCTTCGGCCACCACATCCAGCCCCAGGCTGCTGGCCAGCGTGATGATGGTGCAGGCGATGGCCGCATCGTTGGGGTCGGTCAGCACGTCGCGCACAAAACTCTGGTCGATCTTGAGCTGGTCAATCGGCAGGCGCTTGAGATAGCCCATCGATGAATAGCCCGTACCGAAATCATCCAGCGAAAACCCCACACCCAGGGTGCCCAGGGCCTGTATTTTCAGGATGCTGTCTTCCACGTCGTGCAGCATCAGGCTTTCGGTCAGCTCCAGCTTCAGCCGGTCGGGGCGGGCACCGGACTCGCGCAAGGTATCCAGCACCTGCTGCACAAACTGGGGGTGCCGAAACTCCTGCGCACTGACGTTCACCGCCACGCTCCAGCCGGCGGTGCGGGGCTGGGCCGCCCACAGCGCCAGCTGGTCACAGGCCAGGCGCATGACCCGCCGCCCCAGCGGCAGTATCAACCCGGTCTGCTCGGCCAGTGGAATGAAATCGTCCGGCGGCACCATCCCGCGCTGCGGGTGCATCCAGCGCACCACGGCTTCCGCTCCCAGCACATCGCCCGCCGCGTTCACCACGGGCTGGTAGTGCAGCAGGAATTCGTTGTGCTGCAGGCCATGCCGGATATCCCCTTCCAGCGCAGCCCGCGCGCTGGCGGCCGCCTGCATGGCGGGATCGAAGAAGCACAGCGTGTTGCGGCCCAGGGCCTTGGCCTGGTACATGGCCAGGTCAGCCCGCTGCAACAGTTCATGCACCGGCTGCTGCGCGTCCCGGAACAGCGCAATGCCGATGCTCGGCGTGCTGTGCAACTCGCGGTTATCCACCTCGAAAGGCGCATTCAGCGCGGCGATGATCTTCTGCGCAATGGCTTCCGCTTCGATGGCCGCCTCGGACTCCACCCCGTGCAGGTGCTGAAGAATCACCACGAACTCGTCACCTCCCAGGCGTGCCACGGTATCCACCGCCCGCACACAGGCCTGCAGGCGCGCGGCCACCTGAACCAGCAGGCGGTCACCCCATTCGTGGCCCAAGGTGTCGTTGATGGCCTTGAAGTTGTCCAGGTCCAGAAACAGCAAGGCGCCATGGCATCCGTCGCTCGCGCCACCCAGGGTGGCGTGCTCCAGCCGGTCGAGCAAGAGCCTGCGATTGGGCAAGGCCGTGAGTTCGTCGTAGAACGCCAGGCGCTCAATCTCGGCCTCTGCCTTCTTGCGTTCGGTGATGTTGCGCGCAACACCGCGATAGCCGGTGAACCGGCCTTCGGCATCAAAAATGGGTTCACCACTGATGGACACCCAGATCAGCGTGCCGTCGGCGGTGGTGCGCTGCATCTCGAAGTCATGAAAGACCTCGTGGGCTTGCAGCTGTTTGCGGTGCTTGCGCCACTGCCCCGGCGCCACGGCAGTCTCGGGCAGTTCCCAGCGGGTCAGCCCATAGTGCATTTCATCCGGGATACCCCGATCGCGCTCGGCCCTGCCGTCAAACCGGACAAACCGGAAGTCGGCATCCTGCTCCCAATACCAGTCCGAGGAAAGGTGGGTGAGGCTGCGCCAGCGCGCCTCGCTCTCGCGCAACGCCTGCAGCGTGCCCAGGTAGTCGCTCACATCCGTAAACGTGCGCACGCGGCCCCCCGCCTCCAGGCGCCGGGTGCGTACTTCCAGGAAGCGCCCGGCGCGGGTTTTGCGGATATAGGTCGCGGGCACATCGGGCCCGTCGATACGCCCACCGGTATGCCCAGATGCCACATAGGCCCGTGCGGGTGCTTCGACCAGTCCGAAATCGGGGCCGAAATCCCCCCGTTCGGCCTGGAATCGCACCACCTCGTCCACCAGCGGCTGCGTTTCCAGCAGCGCTTGCGGCAAATCGAGCAGCTCCAGATAACGCTGGTTGTAGACACGGATGCGTCCCGTCGCATCCACATTCGTGATGCCCTGGGAAACGCTGGCCAGCGTGCTTTCGAGCGCCCGGGTCTTCTCGGCCAGCAGTGCACTGGTGCGGGCCAGCTGGGATTCGACTTCGCTGCGCGCCAGCTCAGCCCGGCGGGCCAGCTCCAGCTGGCCCACCGTGTTGAGCAGCGGCTGCAGAAACTGTGCATCCGCCCTGGAGTAGCCCCCTGGGCGATTGGCCAACCCGACCATGGCGACCAGCGCCCCGGCGGCATGGATGGGCAAGCCCAGATAGGTTGCGACCACCGGATGCCCCTGCGGCACCCCGGCGCGGCGCTGATCGGTGCCGGGACTGTTGCTGATGACGGGCTCGCCCGTGCGCAGCGCAGCACCCATCAGCGTATCCAGATTGTCGAAAACCATTCCGTCCTGGACATGCTGGGCATGGTGGGCTCGCGAAGCGGTGTCCCAGCTGAGATCGGTCATCGCATGCACCCGCAGGAACGGCTGCCCCTCGGGCGAGTGCTGCACCTGCCCCACCAGGCCGAACATACTGTCGGTCAATGCCATCAACTCCTGCAGCACCGCGTCGAACGCAGCGCAAGGGGCGGTGCCGGCAATGAAGAGGGCCTGGACTTTCGAGATGGCCTGCAGCAAGCGGTGCTGACGCGCCAGCATGGCCTCGGCAGTCTGGCGAGCCCGCACGCCCGTGCTGCGCTCCAGCACCGCCTCGATCTGTGCGGGCAGCGCCAAGAGATGATCGCGTTGCGGTGTCTGCACCAGAAAATCACTGAACCCGTGCCGCATGGCCCGTGCCGCCTCAATCTCTTCTCCCGGGAGCACGATGACCAGGGCCGGCACCTCGCCAAGCCATTCCAGCACATCAAAGGCCGTGCCGTCTGCCATGCTGCGCGCCGCCAGCACGACATCGGTCTGGCGGCGGGCCAGTATCCCGCGGGCTTGCGCAAGGGTGGACGCCACTTCGACGGTCCAGCCCAGCCCGGGATCCACCAGCGCATGGACCACGGACTGTGCATAGACAGAATCACCATCGATCAAGAGAACAGAGATGGGCATGGGCCGATCCGGGATGCGCACCGCATGCAGCCGCAAAGCCGATGCGGTACAAGGAGAAACAAGAGTTACCCATTATGGGGTTGGCGCGGACTGCGCCGCGGCGGGGCCGTGGCGGCCTACCAGCTGAATGTGGGCTTCGCGCCCATCCGCAAGAAAGGCAAGCTGCCGTTCACCACCGTCGAGGAAACCTACGAGCTCGAATACGGTGGCGCCACGGACGAATTGCCCACCGACGCCGTCAAGGCGGGCGATCGCGAGCTGCTGATCGACGACTGATTGCCACCGGTGGTACCAGATGGCCGGCAAGAAACTGCTGCAAAAACCCGGTGCCACGGTCACCGGAGGTGCCGCCATCGTGGACTTGCCGGAGCTGGGCGGATCCCAACGTCTGCGCGTAGGGGGCCAGGGGGTATGGGCGGCCGATCCCGGCCGGCGCCCGTGTTTCAGTTCAGATCGCCGTACTGGGTACTGCTGAGATCGGGAAAGGGCCCGTCTGCACCCTGCATCACCGTGTCTTCAAAACCGGACGGCCGTGACGGTGCCAGCAGGGGGCCTGACCGCACCGGAACGCCCGGTTTGGTGGCCGCAGCAGGCGTGGCCCGGACACTGGCGGCATCCGACAGCGCCCGCTTGAACGCAGCCACTTCATCGGCCTCGATCGGATCAAACCGCTGCGCGGTGCGCGCCGCGGGGGCAGCAGCGGGGCGGGCCGGCGGCACTGGTGGCGCGGCATGGGCAACCGGGCGCACGGAAGGCGTCCGTACCGGCATGGCCGGCGCCACGGGGGCCGCGGAAACCACCGCAGACAGCGAAACCCCCTGTGGCGCAAGGCCTTGTTGCGGAAGACCCACCGCCACATGGTCGTTGATACGCCAGTAGACCGCCGTCACCAGAATGTCGTAGCGCGCCTTGGCAGTCTGGGCCACCAGCGCCTCGATCTCGCTGAGCCGCACGGTCTCTCCCCCAAACTCGCGGGCCAGGTCCATCATGACGAGAAACTGCCGGCCCCGCTGGTCCAGCGACAACACCTTGAACTTGTAACTGGCCGACAGCACACCGGCGCGGACCATGGCATCGCGCACCACGGTATAGAGCAGCTCCCGCCGTTCCATGCGCTCGCTCTTGCGGTTCGCCGCATGGTCCGCTGGCCGGGCGTCAAGGGCCGGTTTGCGTCCCGCAGCCATGGGGACGGCGGCATCCCCATGGAGCAAACCCGAAGGCTCCAAGGCCGAACGGTGCTTGGAGGTTTGGGCTTTGCGGCTAAACCAACTGAACAGGGACATGGTTTGCTTTCTGGGATAGCACCGGTAAACGATCTCATCGAGTTTACCCGGCACACTCCCGCCACCCCCCACACATCGCGGTGACAGGCGCCCGAAGCCCCCCCGGCGTCAGGTGGCCGCGACGCGGCGGCGGCGGTTACCCAGCCGTTTGGCCAGCACGGCGCCAGCGGCCATGGCCAGGCCCAGGGCAATGGCGGGCTGGCGGTTGGACAGTTCGGTGAAGCGCAACGCTGTCAGGCTCCAGAGCTTGGTCGGGACACCCCCTTGCACGGTGGCGCTGCGCGGGCGCATCGAGAAGAAGCCACCTTCTCCCACCACCGAACCCGGCCCCACGATCGCCAGCCGCAGGCGTTCTTTCTCGTCCTGGTAATGCACGCTCAGGCTGCCACTTTCGACCAGGTAAAGGGTTCTGTCGGACGCCCCCTGGGAAAACAGCACATGCCCTGCCGGCAAGGCATAGGGCTGCAGGTAGGCCGAGAGGGTTTCCCACTGCGCTGGCGTCAGGGGATTGGTCATGCTGTCCTCTGCGCTGGCCTGGGCAATCGCATTGAGCAGACCAGTGAGATCAATCTTGGATGAAATGGGCGTAATGGCATTCATGGTCTGCCGAAACTAACCTTGTAACAGAGCAGGCACAAGCACTCTTTACGTATGTTTACAACAAATGCCGACCGATGCTGTTACTTACCGATACAAAAGCTGGAGAAGATGACACCAAGCAAGTCGTCCGAGGTGAACTCGCCGGTAATGGTGCTCAGCGCGTTCTGGGCCAGCCGCAGCTCCTCCGCCAGAAGATCCAGCGCGGGGCCGCGCGCATCCAGCTGCGCTGCGGCTTGCGCCAGATGCGCCTGCACACTGCCCAGCGCCTGCACATGCCGCGCGCGGGCGATGTACACGCCCTCCGGCGCCGACTGCCAGCCCGCCACCTCCAGCAGGATGCGGCGCAAGGCATCCAGCCCCTCGCCCGTGCGGGCCGACAGGTGCACGGCGGCGCGCCCTGCGGCCTGGGGCGGCAGGGCACTGGGCACGCAATCGACCTTGTTCCACACATCGATCACAGGCACGGATGAAAGCAGTTTCTGGCCCAGTGCGCTTTCTATGTCTGCGTCGGCAGCTCTGTACTCGAAGGCATCCCAGCGCGCCAGGTCGTGCAGGAACAGCACCGCGTCGGCGGCCGCAATGGCGTCCCAGGCACGGGCGATGCCGATGCGCTCCACCTCATCGTCGCTGTCGCGCAGGCCGGCAGTGTCGATCACATGCAGCGGCACGCCCTCGATCTGGATGGTCTCCTGCACCTTGTCGCGCGTGGTACCGGCAATCGGCGTCACGATGGCCAGTTCGGCGCCCGCCAATGCATTGAGCAGCGAGCTCTTGCCGGCATTGGGCTGACCGGCAATCACCACCTTGATGCCTTCGCGCAGCAGCGCACCCTGGCGGGCACGCTGCATCACTTGCGCCAGCGTTTGCTCCAGTTGGAATAGCTGCCCACGCGCATCTGCCTTGCGCAGGAAGTCGATTTCTTCCTCAGGAAAATCCAGCGTGGCCTCGACCAGCATGCGCAGATGGATCAACGCGTCGCGCAGGGCGTGGATCTCTGCCGAGAATGCACCGGTCAGCGAGCGGCTGGCGCTGCGGGCCGCCGCCTCCGTGCTGGCATCGATCAGGTCGGCAATCGCCTCGGCCTGGGCCAGGTCGATCTTGTCGTTGAGGAACGCGCGCTCGGTGAACTCACCAGGCTGCGCCACCCGCAGGCTGGGCAGGCAAGGCATGCCCGTGGCAGCCTCCAGGGCGGCACCGGCTTCCAGACAGCGCGCCAGCAGCAGCTGCAGCACCACGGGGCCGCCATGGGCCTGCAGCTCCAGCACGTCTTCGCCGGTGTAGCTGTGCGGGCCGGGGAAAAACAGCGCCAGACCCTGGTCGATGGCCTGGCCCTGCGCATCGCGAAAGGGCAGGTAGGTGGCCTCGCGGGGTTTCAGCGCTCGGCCGCACAGGGCCTGCACCAGCGTGTCCAGCCCGCGCCCCGAGACACGCACGATGCCGACGGCCCCGCGCCCCGGGGCAGTGGCGATGGCAACGATGGGGTCATGGTGGCGAGCAAGCATGGTGGCGACTGTACAGGGTGGATGGAAATGAAAAAGGCCGCTTGCGCGGCCTTGGGGAACCCGGGGTTCAGCGACGCAAGGTCACTTGAACTTCGGCAGGTTGAACTGCGGAGGCACACCCATGCGGGTGTTGATGATCCACTGCTGCGCAATCGACAGGATGTTGTTCGTCAGCCAGTACAGCACCAGGCCGGCCGGGAAGAAGAAGAACATCACGCTGAAGATCAGCGGCATGAACCACATCATCTTGGCCTGCATCGGATCGGGCGGAGCGGGGTTCAGCGCGGTTTGCAGCAGCGAGCTGGCCGTCATCAGCAGGGGCAGGATGAAGAACGGATCTGGCGTGGAAAGATCGCGGATCCAGCCGATCCAGGGCGCGTTGCGCATCTCGACGCTGGACAGCAGCACCCAGTACAGCGCAATGAACACCGGGATCTGGATCATGATGGGGAAGCAGCCCCCCATCGGGTTGACCTTTTCCTCGCGGTAGATGCGCATCATCTCCTGCTGCATCTGCTGGGGCTTGTCCTTCAGGCGCTCACGCATCTCCGTGATCTTGGGGTTGATGGCCTTCATCTTGGCCATGCTGGCGTAGGCCTTGGCGTTGAGCCAGTAAAACGCGATCTTGAGCAGAAGCACCAGCGCCACGATGGACCAGCCCCAGTTGCCCAGCAGCTTGTGCAGCTGGTCGAGCAGCCAGTACAGCGGCTTGGACAGGATAGTGAGCCAGCCGTAGTCCTTGACGAGTTCGAGGCCGGGGGCGAGTTTTTCCAGGCTCGTCTCGACCTGCGGGCCGGCAAACAATTGCGCCTGCACCGACTTGCTGGCACCCGGCGCGATTTCCCCCACGGGCGTGATCATGCCCACCGAATACAGGTTGGCGTCCACCTTGCGCATGAACAGGTCGCGCTGGATGCCGTCGCCCAGCAGCCAGGCGCTGGCAAAGTAGTGCTGCACCATGGCCACATAGCCGTTGGTGGCGGTCTTTTCGATCTCGGCCTTGCCTTCTTCGATCTTCTTGAACTCGACCTTCTGGTATTTCTTGGCGTCGGTATAGACCGCCGGGCCGGTGAAGGTGGAATAGAACGAGGATTCGCCCGGCGGCTTGTTGCCATCACGCACCAGTTGCAGGTACAGCTGGGGGGTAACGGCCGCATTGCCGGTGTTGACAACCTCATGCTTCACCGCGATGTCATAGGCGCCGCGCTTGATGGTCCAGGTCTTGACCAGCTTCACGCCGCCCTGAACGGGCGACTCGAAGCGGATGCTCAGTTCGTCCTGTCCATCCTTGAGTTCGCGCGGACCGGGCACGGCCGTCATCACGGTCTTGTGCGTGGGAAAGTCGCCACCGATCAGGCCCGTCTGGGCCACGTACACCCGCGCAGCGCTTTCGTCGAACAGAACGAAGTTGCGGGTCTTGTCGGCCATGTCCACATGCTTGAGCAGTTCGGCATGGGTGAGCGAGCCGCCTTCGCTGTCGAAGGTGAGGCGATAGACGTCGGTGGTGACTTCGACGCGTTCGCGCACGGCGGGCGCTGCAGGCGCCGGCTGGCCAGGTACGGAAGTGACACCCTGCGGCGCAGCGGCAACGGGTGCGTTGGCGACCGGGACACTGGCGGCACCCGTGGCGCTGGACGCAGGGCCCGTGGCAGCAGGCGCAGTCACCGCCGGGGCGGAGGGGAAGAAAGTGGCCTTGTTGCCGTTGTGCAGTTGCCACTTGTCCCACAGCAGAACCATGGAAAAGCCAAAAATCACCCACAGAATGGTGCGGCGAATGTCGTTCATGAAGACTTCTTTGGTGAGGATGGTTGGGTGTTGGAAGGAGAAAGCCGCGAAAAAAGCCGCATGCTGCGCGGCAATTGTTGCGGGACCGGGTCATGGCCCCCGTCACACCAGGGGTGGCAGCGTACCAGCCTGCGCACTGTAAGGTAACTGCCGGCCGCAGCGCCGTGCCGCTCCAGCGCCTGCAGCGAATAGGCCGAACAGGTCGGCTCGAACCGGCAGGCCGAACCCAGCCAGGGGCTGAGGAACAGCCGATAGCCCTTGACCACGCCGATCAGCAACGCACGCATCATGGAGCCACCTGCGCCGGTGCTGGCACCTGTGCCACGACAGGGCGCCGTGCGGCGTGCCCAAACAGCTGCAGCAGCTCGGCCCGCACGGCCTGCTTGAGCGGGTCGGACGTGGCACTGAGAAACTGCTTGCGATCAAACGTGGCCCGCAAGCGCACGACATGGGCCGCCTGCGGCAAACGGGCCTCGAACAAGGCCGCCACGGCATGGATCTGCCGCTTGATGGTGTTGCGCGTCACGGCACGGCGCGCCCAGCGCTTGGGCACCATGGCACCCAACCAGACATCGGACACGCCAAACAGGGCCTGCGACCCTTGCACGGATGGCAAGGAGTCGGGCCCTGTGGAAGCAATGCCTGTCACGGCAGCCTTCTTAGCGTCCAGCACCAGACGGTGCAGCGCAAAGTGCGCCGTGCGGGAGACAGTGCCTCCCGCCATGGCCGCCTGGAACTGCGGACGGGTTTTCAGCCGTTGCATGCAAGCACCCCGTTTGGAACCTGACGGCGCAAACCGGGGAGCAGGTCCAAGACCGTAACGGCCTTAGACGGCCAGGCGCTTGCGGCCCTTGGCGCGGCGTGCGTTGATCACGGCACGGCCACCGCGGGTCTTCATGCGGACGAGGAAACCATGGGTGCGCGCGCGGCGCGTCTTGGAGGGCTGGTAAGTACGTTTCATTTTGCTATTCCTTGAGGCTCAGTTCCGGACTGCTGCTCTTGAACCCCGCCATCTGCGGCCGCAGCGCCCCTAGCGGGGATCGCACACAACCAAAGACTCGCGGGGCAGAAATAACGGCGCGCCGGGTCAAATCACCCTGAACGCATTCAGGGAAACCCGAAATTATCGCAGGCTTGGCGCTGGCTGGCAATGCCCATTGTGTTGTGGGCCTTTGGCGAGGCGCGCAAAACCCGTTCCGGGAGCACGCCGGCACCTGGCCCGAAGTGGCCTCTCAAATTGTGGATAACTCCTTGACAAGCTACAATCCGCCGCCTCGAACCGTTCCTCTATCCACAACAAGAATGCCCCCTGAAATGACCGAGGAATCCCATCGCAGCCCCACAGGCCAGCCCGGCGCCGATGCCGGCCAGGGCCTCTGGCAGGCCTGCGTTGAACAGCTCGCCCAAGACCTGCCAGAGCAACAGTTCAACACCTGGATCAAGCCCCTGACCGCCCAGGTGGCCGAAGACTTCTCCAAGGTCACCGTGCTGGTGGGCAACCGTTTCAAGCTGGACTGGATTCGGGCGCAGTATGCAGGCCGCATTGCCGCGCTGCTCGAAGGCCTCTACGGTCAATCCGTGACACTGGAGTTAGCGCTCGCTCAGCGCGAAGCCATTGCCCGTACTTATGTACGACCAGCAGCCCCTGAACAATCCAGCACCACAGCGCTGTCTGAACCATCCTCTGGCAACAACGACGAAACGCCGGCCGGTGCATTCCGCAACCGGCTCAATGCCGCCCTGACTTTCGAGACCCTGGTGGAAGGCACGGCCAACCGCATGGCGCGCTCGGCCGCCATGCATGTGGCGGGCATGCCCGGGCATCTGTACAACCCGCTCTTCATCTATGGCGGCGTGGGCCTGGGCAAGACCCACCTGATGCATGCGGTGGGCAACCGCCTGCTGGCCGACCGGCCCGACGCCAAAGTTCTCTACATCCACGCCGAGCAGTTTGTGTCGGATGTGGTTAAGGCCTACCAACGGCGCACCTTCGATGAATTCAAGGAGCGCTACCACTCGCTGGATCTGCTGCTGATCGACGATGTGCAGTTTTTTGCCAACAAGGACCGCACGCAGGAAGAATTCTTCAACGCATTCGAGGCGCTGCTGGCCAAAAAATCACACATCGTGATGACGTCGGACACCTATCCGAAAGGCCTGGCCAACATCCACGAGCGCCTGGTGTCGCGCTTCGATTCGGGCCTGACGGTCGCGATCGAGCCGCCCGAGCTCGAAATGCGCGTGGCCATCCTGATCAACAAGGCGCGCGCCGAAAGCACCGAGATGCCCGAGGAAGTGGCCTTTTTCGTGGCCAAGAACGTGCGCTCCAACGTGCGCGAGCTCGAAGGCGCCTTGCGCAAGATCCTGGCCTATTCACGCTTCAACCAGAAGGAAATCTCCATCCAGCTGGCGCGCGAGGCGCTGCGCGACCTGCTGTCCATCCAGAACCGGCAGATTTCTGTGGAAAACATCCAGAAAACGGTGGCCGACTATTACAAGATCAAGGTCGCCGACATGTACAGCAAGAAGCGCCCGGCCAGCATTGCCCGGCCGCGCCAGATTGCCATGTACCTGGCCAAGGAGCTGACGCAAAAGAGCCTGCCCGAGATCGGAGAGCTGTTCGGCGGTCGCGACCACACCACGGTACTGCATGCCGTGCGCAAGATTTCGGGCGAGCGCCAGCAACTCACCGAACTGAACCAGCAGCTGCATGTGCTGGAGCAAACACTCAAGGGTTGACATGGAGCACACCCTGAGTTGCCCTCGGCGGCGTCCCTCGCCTGGGCAATGCCGGTCCCAGAGGCCGGGAGGGTCTCCATCGCACCGGATAACCGGAAAATGCGTCTGTAGCAGCAATGCCCTTGCAAGAGGGCAAAATGGCGGTTTGTGCGGCAGGGGGGAGGCACCACCGGTGCTGCTGTCCACACACCGTCCCAAAAACCACAAGAGGTTGACATGATCGTCCTGAAGGCAACACAAGACAAGGTTCTCGCGGTTCTGCAATCGGTCTCCGGCATCGTCGAGCGCCGCCACACCCTGCCCATCCTGGCCAATGTACTGATCCGCAAGACGGGCAACGCCCTGCAGCTGACGACCAGCGACCTCGAAATCCAGATCCGCACCACGGCCGAGCTCGGTGGCGACACCGGCGACTTCACCACCACGGTGGGTGCGCGCAAGCTCATCGACATCCTGCGCACCATGCCCGGCGACCAGACAGTGAGCCTGGAATCGGCCCAGTCCAAGCTCATCCTCAAGGGTGGCAAGAGCCGCTTCACGCTGCAGACCCTGCCCGCCGAAGACTTTCCGCTGGTGCAGGAATCGGCCGCCTTCGGCCCCGCGTTCAGCGTGCCGCAGAAAGTGCTGAAGGACCTGCTCTCCCAGGTGTCGTTCGCCATGGCGGTGCAGGACATCCGCTACTACCTGAACGGCATTTTGTTCGTGGCCGAGGGCAAGCAGCTGAGCCTGGTGGCCACCGATGGCCACCGCCTGGCCTTCGCCAGCGCCACACTGGATGTGGAAGTGCCCAAGCAGGAAGTGATCCTGCCGCGCAAGACGGTGATCGAACTGCAGCGCCTGCTGTCGGACGCGGGCGGCGACAACCAGCCCCATATCGAGATGCAATTCGCCAACAACCAGGCGAAGTTCACCTTCGGCGGCATGGAGTTCGTCACCAAGCTGGTCGAAGGCAAGTTCCCCGATTACAACCGCGTGATTCCGCGCAACCACACCAACAGCGTCACCCTGGGCCGCGCGCCGCTGCTGGCCAGCCTGCAGCGCACGGCCATCATGACCAGCGACAAGTTCAAGGGCGTGCGCCTGAACCTGGAGCCCGGCACGCTGCGCGTGGCCAGCAACAACGCCGAGCAGGAAGAGGCCGTGGACGAGCTCGACATCGACTACGGTGGCGACACCATCGAAATCGGCTTCAACGTCACCTACCTCATCGATGCCCTGGCCAACATGGGGCAGGACATGGTGAAGGTGGAGCTGTCGGACGGCAACAGCTCGGCGCTGCTGACCATCCCCGACAACAGCAACTTCAAGTACGTCGTCATGCCCATGCGCATCTGACGCCATCCCCCGCTGCAGAACACTACTGTTTTGATAGCCAATAGCGCTACCAAATAAGCGCTAGAGGCAATTTTCATCATTGAACACATTGGAAACCACCGGTTTCCACGGATCCCAAGGCCCACCATGACCGCTGACAACACGCAACCCGAGCCCACCGAGAACGGCTCCACCGGCAATGGTGAGCCCGCAATGCCCGTCGTGCCAAAGATCGACACGAACCAGGCCGGTGCCAGCGAGAGCTACGGTGAAGGCGCCATCACCATCCTCGAAGGCCTGGAGGCCGTGCGCAAACGCCCCGGCATGTACATCGGCGACACGAGTGACGGCACCGGCCTGCACCACCTGGTGTTCGAGGTGGTGGACAACTCCATCGACGAGGCATTGGCCGGCCACTGCGACGACATCGTGGTCACCATCCACACCGACAACTCCATCAGCGTCACCGACAACGGCCGCGGCATCCCCACCGGCGTGAAGATGGACGACAAGCACGAGCCCAAGCGCTCGGCGGCCGAGATCGCGCTCACCGAACTGCACGCCGGCGGCAAGTTCAACCAGAACAGCTACAAGGTCTCGGGCGGCCTGCACGGCGTGGGCGTAAGCTGCGTGAACGCGCTCAGCAAGAAACTGCGCCTGACCGTGCGCCGCGAAGGCAAGGTACATGTGCTGGACTTCAGCCAGGGCTTTGTACAAAACCGCATCACCGCACAGGTGGACGGCGTCGACGTGTCGCCCATGAAAGTCATCGGCGACACCGAAAAACGCGGCACCGAAGTGCACTTTCTGCCCGACACCGAGATCTTCAAGGAAAACAGCGAGTTCCACTACGAGATCCTGGCCAAGCGCCTGCGAGAGCTGAGTTTCCTGAACAACGGCGTGCGCATTCGCCTCAAGGACGAACGCAGCGGCAAGGAAGACGACTTCTCGGGCGCCGGTGGTGTGCGCGGCTTTGTCGAATTCATCAACAAAGGCAAGACCGTGCTGCACCCCACCTCGTTCTACGCGGCGGGCGAGCGCCCCGCCGAGACCTATGGCGGCATCCCCGGCACGCACATCGGCGTGGAAGTGGCCATGCAGTGGAACAGCGCCTACACCGAGCAGGTGCTGTGCTTCACCAACAACATCCCGCAGCGTGACGGCGGCACCCACCTGACCGGCCTGCGCGCCGCGATGACCCGTGTCATTAACAAATACATCGAAGAAAACGAGCTGGCCAAAAAGGCCAAGGTCGAAGTCACCGGTGACGACATGCGCGAAGGCCTGTGCTGCGTGCTGAGCGTGAAGGTGCCCGAGCCCAAGTTCAGCAGCCAGACCAAGGACAAGCTGGTGTCGAGCGAAGTGCGCGCCCCCGTGGAAGACATCGTGGGCAAGTTGCTCACCGACTACCTGCAAGAGAAACCCAACGACGCCAAGATCATCTGCGGCAAGATCGTCGAAGCCGCCCGCGCCCGCGAAGCCGCCCGCAAGGCCCGTGAAATGACGCGCCGCAAGGGCGTGCTCGACGGCATGGGCCTGCCCGGCAAGCTGGCCGACTGCCAGGAAAAAGACCCGGCGATGTGCGAGATCTACATCGTCGAGGGCGACTCCGCCGGCGGCTCCGCCAAGCAGGGCCGCGACCGCAAGTTCCAGGCCATCCTGCCGCTGCGCGGCAAGATCCTGAACGTGGAAAAAGCCCGCTACGAAAAGCTGCTCACCAGCAACGAAATCCTCACGCTCATCACGGCCCTGGGCACCGGCATCGGCAAGGCCGGCGGCAGCACCGGCAACGACGATTTCGACGTGGCCAAGCTGCGCTACCACCGCATCATCATCATGACCGACGCCGACGTGGACGGCGCGCACATCCGCACCCTGCTGCTGACCTTCTTCTACCGCCAGATGCCCGAGCTCGTCGAGCGCGGCCACATCTACATCGCGCAGCCGCCGCTGTACAAGGTGAAGGCCGGCAAGGAAGAGCTGTACCTGAAGGACGCACCCGCACTCGACGGTTTCCTGCTGCGCATTGCGCTGAACCACGCCAGCGTGACCACCGGCGGCGCCAACCCGCAAACACTGACCGGCGAGACCCTGGCCGAACTGGCCCGCAAGCACCAGATCGCCGAGAGCGTGATCGCCCGCCTGGGCAATTTCATGGACGCAGAAGCCCTGCGCGCCATTGCCGACGGCGTGAGCCTCCAGCTCGACACCGTCGCCGAAGCCGAGGCCAGCGCCGTGGCCCTGCAAGCCAAGCTGCGCGAACTCAACACCACCGGTGCCCCCGCCGAAGTAGCCGGCGAATTCGACGCCCGCACCGACAAGCCCCTGCTGCGCATCAGCCGACGCCACCACGGCAACATCAAGAGCAGCGTCATCACGCAAGACTTCGTGCAGGGCGCCGACTACGCCGCCCTGGCCGAGGCCGCCGAAACCTTCCGCGGCCTGCTGGGCGAAGGCGCCAAGGTGATGCGCGGCGAAGGCGACAAGCAGAAGGAAGAAAAAGTGGGCGACTTCCGCCAGGCCATGAAGTGGCTGATCAGCGAAGCCGAGCGCACCACCAGCCGCCAGCGCTACAAAGGCCTGGGCGAAATGAACCCCGAGCAGCTCTGGGAAACCACCATGGACCCCAACGTGCGCCGCCTGCTGCGCGTGCAGATCGACGATGCGATCGAGGCGGATCGGGTGTTCACCATGCTGATGGGGGATGAGGTGGAGCCACGGCGGGACTTTATTGAGACGAATGCGCTGCGGGCGGGCAACATCGACGTGTGACCCGCACGGACCATGTCCACCCTCAACCAGCAGCGCACGCAAAAATACATCGCCACCCGCCAGCAGCACCCCGCGTGGCTGCTGCTGGCCTCGCGGCGGGCGCCGCTGGTGCTGAGCTGCCTGGATGCACTGTTCGAGCACCAGCGCGATGGCGTGGCGTTTGACGCAGCGGTGCAGGCGCTGGCGGACATGCTGGCGGCGCACGCCAACGACCCAGATTTTGAGATCGACAGTGCCGACACCCTGAACCAGGCCCGGCGCGAGGTGCGCGACTGGATTCGGCGCGGGCTGGTGGTGGAGCGCGAAGGCCGCGTGTTTGAGACCGACGCGCTCAAGACCGCGCTGCGTTTCATCGCGCAGCTCGACGGGCGCATGATGACCTCCACCGCGTCGCGCCTGGCCGTGGTGCAGCGCGAGATCGACAACCTGGCCGCCGCGCTCAACCCCGACCCGCAAAGCCGCACCGAGCACCTGCAGCGCCGCATGGCCGAGTTGCAGCAGCAGCTTGATGATGTGCAGGCGGGCCGCATCACCACCCTGACGCCCGAGCAGGCCGTCGAGGGCATTCGCGAGGTGTATGCGCTGGCCACCAGCCTGCGGGCCGACTTTCGGCGGGTGGAAGACTCCTGGCGCGATGCTGACCGTGCATTGCGCGAAGCCATCATCAGTGCCCGCCACCACCGCGGCGCGGTGATGGACCAGCTGCTGGACGGCCACGCCAACCTGCTCAACACGCAGGAGGGCCGTGTGTTCGACAGCTTCCACCAGCAACTGTCCCACCAGACGGAGCTGACCGAGATGCGCCAGCGCATTCGCCAGATTCTGGAACATCCGGCGGCAGGCACGGCACTCGATGGCCTGCAGCACAGCACGCTGCGCCTGCTGGTGCAGCAGCTCATCAAAGAGGCCAAGGTGGTGCAGGCCGTGCGCGCACGCAGCGAGCGCGAGGTCAGCCAGTTCATGAAGACCGGCCAGGCGGCCGAGAACCAGCGCGTGGGCCAGTTGCTCAACGAGGTGCTGGAGCAGGCCCTGCGCGTGAACTGGCAGCGCCAGGCCGTGCGCCGCCAAACCGCACCGCTGCCGCCGCTAGGCGTGGCGCTGGGCAGTGTTCCGTTGGTGGAGCGGCTGCGTGCCAAGTCGCTGGATGGCGGCGGGCAAACGGCGCTGCTGCTGACCACCGAATACGCCGACCTGGGCCAGATGGAGGCCGAGTTCTGGCAGGCCTTTGAAGGGCTGGACCGCCAGGCCTTGCTGGATGACACCTTGCAGGTGCTGGCGGCCAGCGGCCAGCCCATGACGCTGGCCCAGCTGGCCGCTGCGCTGCCGCCCGGCGAGCACGACCTGGAAACCCTGGCGCTGTGGCTGGCCATGGCGCGCGAGGCGGGCGTGGCGCTTGAGCCGGGCGAGGAGCAGATCGACACGCGGGACGGCGGCCAGCAATGGCGCTTTACCGTGCCGCGCGTGGCCCTCGATGGCGCGCAATTGGCGCAAATGAACTGGGAGCTGTGATGGCGCAGGAGCAGGATATTTTTGACCGCATCGCGGCGCAGATCACGCAGCAGCCGCATTCACAGACGCTTCAAAAAGAAGAGCAGATAGCGCAGGTAAATAAAGCGCCAGAGGCCGATTTTACCCAAAGAACTGCCCCCAGCGTGCGCAAGACGTTGCAGGTTTTGCTGGCGCAGGGTTGGCTGGAATCTGCCACCAAGCCGCAACTGTTTGGTCTGATTGCCGGGCAGACGGCGCAGCTCGATGCGCTGCTGGAGCCGCTGGATTTGCGCGTGGTAGTGGACGACGTTCGCGGCCTGGCGTTTCTGGCCGTGGTTCCCGGCTATGAAAACGAAGACTCCGACGAAAGCGAGCAAGACGACTGGACGCACCCGTTGATGCGCCGCCAGCGCCTGACACTGGAGCAGTCGCTGCTGCTGGCGATCTTGCGGCGCGAGTTTTTGCAGCGCGAGCAGGAAAGCGGCACTGGCACGCGGGTGCGCCTCACCGTGGACAGCCTGCTGCCGCAGCTCGAAACCTACCTGGGCAGCACGGGCAGCGATATGCAAGAGCGCAAGCGCCTGGGCCAGCTGCTGGAAAACCTGCGCGGCCACGGCATGGTGTCCGAGGTGGATGCGCAGGACTGCATCACCGTGCGCCCGATGATCGTGCACCTGCTCAACCCCGAGAACCTGCAGGCGCTGCTGCTGCGCCTGCGCGACGCGGGCGGGGCCACCCCATGAGCGCCGACGCCCCCTACATCCTGCAAGAGCTGCACCTGTACAACTGGGGCGCCTTTGCCGGGCGCCACCAGGTGACCATCGACCCGGGCAACAGCGCCATCATTGGCCCCACCGGCAGCGGCAAGACCACGCTGGTCGATGCGCTGATGACGGTGCTGTGCGCCACCCCGCGCTACAACCTGGCATCGACCGGCGGGCACGAAAGCGACCGCGACCTGGTCAGCTACGTGCGCGGCGCCAGCGGCCAGGGCAACGACAGCGGCGACCACATTGCGCGCCAGGGCGCCTGCGCCACGGGCATCGCGGCGCGACTGGTGCGTGGTGGTGCGGCTGCTGGCGAAGGTGCTGATACGGTTTGGCTCGGTGCGCTGCTATGGTTTGACGGCAGCAGCCAGTCGGCGGGCGACATGCAAAAGCGCTGGTTCTTTGCGCAGGGCGCGGGCCACGGCCTGGACCTGTGGCTGGAAGAGCAGCACAGCGGCGGCGCCAAGGCGCTGGCGCGGCTGGCCAAGGACAGCGACGGCCTGCACATGTTCGTCAACAACAAGACGGCGTATTTGGCCAAGCTGCACAGTTTTTTCGAGGTGGGCGCCAACGCCTTCACGCTGCTCAATCGCGCCGCGGGGCTCAAGCAGCTCAACAGCATCGACGAGATATTTCGCGAGCTGGTGCTGGACGACCATTCCGCCTTTGAAGACGCGCAAAAGCTGGTGGATGGCTTTGCCGAGCTGGCTTCCATCCACGCTGATCTGGAGCTGGCCAACGCGCAGTATGTCGCGCTGCTGCCGCTGCGCGACCTGGCAACGCGCGAGCAGCAGCAGGCCCGGCAAATGGCGCATTGGCAGGCACTGCAGCAGCACCTGCCGCACTGGTTTGCCGCGCAGGGCGTGCAATGGTGGGGCCAGCGCGTGGCGCAGTTGCATGCGCACATCGCCGCACGCGGCGAGGCATTGCAGGCAGCACAAGAGCGCGCCAGCACCGCACGCCAGCAAGAGCAGGACTTGCATGGCCTGTACCTGCAAGCGGGTGGTACCGACATCCAAACGCTGCAAGAGAACATCCAGCTGGCGCGCAAGGAGCTGGCACGCATCCAGCACCAGCTGGCGCAATACCAGACACTGGCACGCAACCTGGGGCTGGACCCCAACGCAGCCGTGGACGACCTGAGCAGCCACCAGGCCAACGCACAAGCGGCGATGGAGCAGATCGATGCGCACCAGGCCGCGTTGCAGGCCAGCGCCGAACACGCCATCGCCCAGGCCCACAACGCCAAAACGCGCCTGAACGACACCCAGGCCGAAGTCGACGCGGTGCGCCAGCGCCCCGACTCCAACCTGCCGGTGGAGCATCAAAGTTTTCGCACCGATCTGGCCGACCACCTGGGCTTGCCGGAAAGCGATCTGCCCTTTATCGCTGAACTGGTCGAGGTACGCAACACCGAGCAAGCCTGGCGCGGCGCCATCGAGCGTGCGCTGGGCAGCCACCGGCTGCGCATTCTGGTGCCCCACGTTGCGATGCGCGCTGCGCTGCAGTGGGTGAACCAGCGGCACAACCGGCTGCATGTGCGCCTGCTGGAAGTGCGTGACGCCGCGCCCGCCCCATTCCTCACCGAAGGCTTTGCGCGCAAGCTCAACCTGAAACCCACGGCACCCACTGCGCACCTGAACACGCTGCGCCAGTTGCTGTCCGGGCTGGACCGACACTGCGTGCCCGACGTGCAAACCCTGGAGCGCACACCCCACGCGATGACGGCGCAGGGCCTGATGTCCAGCCAATCTGGCCATTTCGACAAACAAGACCAAAAGCGGCTGGACCAAGACTGGATGACGGGGTTTGACAACCGCGACCGGTTGGCACATTTGCTACAACAAAAGCAGCTACTTGCGATTGACCATCAAGCCCTGGAGACCAAAAAGAACCAAATCCTGACCATCCAACGCCAGGCGCAAGAGCGGCGCCAACTGTGGGCTGCGCTGCAAGCGCTACGCCGGGAAGACCTGGACACCGCTGCCGCTGATGCGCAGTTGCAGCACAAAGAACAGCAACTGCAGGCGCTGCTCCGCCCGGAATCGGACACCGCACAGGCCCAGCAGCGCTGGGAGGCCGCGCAGTCCCAGACCCGCACTGCCGAGGGGCAACTGCGCGAACTGCAAGCGGCGCAAACGCAAGACGAAACCTTGCTGGACGCAGCACAGAAGCGCCATGGTGCTTATCAAACGCGCAGCGCAAACGCACCAGCGATCGACGAAGACTTTGCCGCAACGTTAATCAGCAGCGGCCACCGCCTGCCCACGCTCGATGGCGACAACCTGGAGGCGCAAGAGCGCGATGCGGGGGTTACCGTGCAAGCCAAAACCGCCGACACCAGCAAAAAACTCGCCACGCTGCACCAGGACATCGTGCGCCAGATGGGCAAAGCCAAGGGCGAAGACCGGGGCGCGCTGGCCAACCATGGACAGGAGGTGGAGGCACTGCCCCACTACCTGCAACGCCTGCAAACGCTGGAAGAAGAAGCCCTGCCGCAAAAACGGGCGCGGTTTCAGGAGTACCTCAACGACACCTCGCAGCAGGGCGTGGACACACTGCTCAACGGCATCGCCGCCCAAGTGGCCGACATCGAGGACCGCATCGCCCAGCTCAACGCCACACTGCAGCGCGTGGACTTTCAGCCCGGCCGCTACCTGCAGCTGGAGCCGCGCGCCGTCATCCACCAAAGCCTGCAAGACCTGACCCGTGCCCAGGCACAGCTGCGCACCGAGCGCCTGCGCGATGACGGCGGCCACAGCCACTACAGGGCACTGCGCGCCATCGTCGAGATGCTGCAAACCCACGCCGGCAACCGCCGCAGCAAGGCCGCGCAGGCGCTGCTGGACGCGCGCTACCGGCTGCAATTTGCCGTGCTGGTGCTGGACCGCGCCAGCGGCCAGATGCTGGAGCGGCGCACCGGCTCGCAGGGCGGCAGCGGCGGCGAGAAGGAGATCATCGCCAGCTACGTGCTGACCGCGTCGCTCAGCTACGCGCTGTGCCCCGACGGCGCCAGCCGCCCAGTGTTTGGCACCATCGTGCTGGACGAGGCCTTCTCCAAAAGCTCGCAGGCCGTGGCGGCGCGCATCATTCAGGCGCTGCGCGAGTTTGGCCTGCACGCCCTGTTTGTCACGCCCAACAAGGAGGTGCGCCTGCTGCGCAACCACACGCGCAGCGCCGTCGTGGTGCACCGGCGCGGCGCGCAGGCCACGCTGGCATCGCTGCGCTGGGAAGAGATCGACGCATTCAGAAAAGCACCCCCTGTGTCGCTTTCGGCGCCTTCCCCCTCGCCTGCGGGAGGGGGACGTACCCAGTGGCCTGGCAAAGCCAGTTCCACGGGTGCATTGGCGGGGGACGCGCCCGCTTCAAGCGATGCGAGCGATATGTTCGGCGCTTCATCGCCCCCATGAAATCGCCCCAGGAACTGGCCGCGCGGCTGGCCCAGCAATGGCACAGCGCCGACTGGCGCGAGCACCAGTTGCTGGGTGGCCCGGACGCCTGGCCGCTGGTGCTGACCATCGGCCCGCCCGGCGCTGCCGTGTTTTTGGATGATGCCGCCGCGCTGCGCCAGCATTTACAGCAGTGGCGCGGCGTACAGCAGCTGGGCCTGGGCCAGGTGCAATGGCAGGACAAGCGCTACCGCGGCAGCAGCGACGCCATCGCCGTGCCCACGCACTGGCAGCTGGCCAGGCCGTCGGAGTGCATGGCTGCCATCGGCCACTTCAAGGCCCCAGACCATGCGCAGATCCAGACCGACTACGCCCGCCTGCGGGCCATCATCGCGGGGGTCGCACCGCCCGGCTTTCAGCGCCTGCTGGTACGCCGCCTGGCGCAGTGGCGCGAGACACCGGCCGACGCCGCCATCGCCGCCGCGCAGATCGCGCTGCACCTTGCCCCCGGCTGTGCGCAGGGCAAACCGCTGCGCGCGCTGGCCGTGGCAGGCAATGACAGCAAGTTCTTCGAACGCCACGCCGGCCTGGTCACCGCACTGCTCGACGAGCGCTTTGACGGCGAGGCCAGCCGCCAGGGCCTGGCCGACTTTCTGGGCGCGCTGCCCGAGGGCGACCACTGGCTGCTCATCGCGCCGCTGGCGCCCGGTCTGCTTCCCTTTGCACGCCAGCGCGTGTCGGCCAGTGAGCTGATGACCACACCATTGCTCGGCCGCCAGATCCTGTTGGTGGAGAACGAGCGCTGCCTGCACCAGTTGCCCCAGCCGCTGCCAGAGACCGTCGCCATCCTCGGTGCGGGGCTCCACCTCGATTGGCTCGCCGCACCGTGGATGCGTGATCGCCGCGTGGCTTACTGGGGCGACCTGGACACTTGGGGTTTGCGCATGCTGGCCATGGCGCGCAGCCACCTGCCGCAGCTCACTGCCCTGTTGATGGACAGCGCCACCTTCCATGCACATGCGGACCTGGCCGTGGCGGAGCCCGTGCATGCTCTTGCATCAACCGGCTTGTTGCCCGAGGAAATTGCGCTCGACGCGCAACTGCGGGTTTTGCCCCAGGGGCGGCTGGAACAGGAGTTTCTGCCTGCGCCCCTGGTGGCCCAGGCCATCACCCAATGGCTTGCTTCACCCTGAGCAACACCGCCGTTCCCCGCCATAGCTCTGTACAGGGGCTGGCAACCGCCTGCGCGAGGCGCCGCCCACGCTCACCATGGCGGGCCGCTACCGCGTGTCCCCACGCCGCCCCACGATGGGCAGGCTCCACGAATAGCGCAACGCCAGAAGGCGGATGGCCAGGCAAATCAGGGCCCCGAACCAGGGGGTAATGGCGAACTTCCAATCCATGAGTTGCCCCAGCACCTGGATGGACGCCCCGACCAGCGCCGCCACCGCATAGATTTCCTTGCCCAGGATGACGGGCACGCGGTTGAGCAGCACGTCGCGGGCCACGCCGCCGCCCACGGCGGTCACCACGCCCAAAACAATGGCGACCTCGGGGTTGTGGTCCATCGCCAGCGCCTTTTGCGCGCCCGTGACGGCGAAGAAACCCAGCCCCAACGAGTCGAAGAAAACGATGGGGCGCTGCAGGCGGTCGATGAGCGGGCGCGCCCAGATGGCCAGGGCGGCAGCCAGCGCCGATGCGGCCAGATAGCGCCAGTCGGAAATGGCCACCGGCGGCAGCGACCCGAGACTCAGGTCCCGGATGAACCCGCCGCCGCAGGCGGTCAGGTGGCTGATGACCAGAACACCGAACAGGTCGAGCCGCCGTTGCCCGGCGGCCACCGCCCCGCTGACGGCAAAGGCGAAGGTGCCGCACAGGTCCATCAGGACCAGGATTTCGCGCTCCGTCATGCCTTGGGCGCAGGGCACAGCCAGGCGAAGGCAGCGCTCAGCATGGCCTGCAGCCCGGTTTCCAGGGTGGGGTGTATCACCGGAGCAAATTGGGGTGAATGGTTGCTGGGGATCTTGTTGACCTGCTTGTCCGCCTTGGCCTGTGCAAACACGGCGGCATCGGTGCCGCCGACGAACCAGAAGACGTAAGGCACGTTCCAGGACCGGCCGAACACGCTGAAGTCTTCGCTGGCCGAGGCCGGTGCGGCCTGCAGGGCGTTGTCGCCAAACTGGGCCTTGAAGGCATCGGCCACGCGCTGCGTGGCAGCGGCGTCGTTCTCGGTCAGGGGGTACTGGCTGAGGGTGGTGAACTCGGGCGGCCGCTCGGTGCCGGAGGCATCGCACTCGGCGCAGCAGATGCGCCGGATCGACTTGAGCATGTACTCGCGCACGTCTTCGTCGTAGGTGCGCACATTGAGCTTGATGGTGGCTTCGTCGGGGATGATGTTCTCTTTGGTGCCGGCCTGCAGTGAGCCGATGGTGAGCACGGCGCTGTCCAGCGGCGATATCTCGCGCGAGACGATGGTCTGCAGGCGCATCGTGGTGGCGGCGGCCATGATGACCGGATCAATCGACGTCTGCGGCTGCGAGCCGTGCGAGCCGCGCCCGAACAGCCGGATTTTCAGGCTGTCGCCTGCGGACAGAATGACCCCCGGCCGGTAGCTCACGGTGCCCGCAGCCCCCACCATGACATGCTGGCCCAAGATGATGTCGGGCTTGGGAAAGCGGTCCGTGCCCCAGTCGTCCACCATGCTGCGCGCGCCGCTGCCCACTTCTTCGCCCGGCTGGAACACCACCATGAGTGTGCCCTTCCAGGCATCGCGGTGCTCGGCCAGCACGCGTGCGGCCCCCATCAGCCAGGTGACATGCATGTCGTGCCCGCAACTGTGGGCCACGCCCACTTCCACGCCGTCTTCATCCTTGGCGCGCACGGTGCTGGCGTACGGCAGGCCGGTGTTTTCGGCCATGGGCAGCGCGTCCATGTCGGCGCGCAGCATCACCGTGGCGCCTTCGCCGTTGCGCAGCACCCCCACCACGCCGGTGATGCCGACCTTGCGGGTCACCTCAAAACCCAGCGCCTCGATGTAGTCCGCCGCCACCTGGGCGGTGCGCACCTCCTGCATCGACAGCTCGGGGTGCTGGTGCAGGTCCTGGTAGATGCTTTCGAGATCCCCAAACAAAGCGTTGCCGGGGTCTGCAATGGCTTGGAAGAGAGCATTCATGGCAGCTCCTGCGATTGTGGAAGCGCCAGTATGCGGGATTCAGTCAACGCCAGCCAGCGTCTCCGTGTCGGCGTCGCACTCGCGGTTTGTCGCAGATCCCATCACAATCGCGCAACCCACACGCTGCATTTCGATCCACCATTGGCTGCCATGAAATCCCCCATCTCCATCGTCAACGTTGACCGCCTGGACACCTGGACCCGCTACCGCGCAGGCCTGTGCGACACCTGCGCGGCCAACTGCTGCACGATGCCTCTGGAGGTGCAGCTGTCGGACCTGGTGCGGCTGGGGCTGGTGGATGCGTTCGAGGCCGAGCACGAAGAGCCCCGGCACATTGCCAAGCGGCTGCAAAAGGCGCGGCTGATTGACCACTTCAACCACAAGAACGTGGTGTTCACGATGGCGCGGCGGGCCAGTGGGGACTGCCATTTTCTTGACGCCACCACGCGGCGCTGCACGGTGTACGAGCAGCGGCCCGACACCTGCCGGCTGCACCCGCAAAAGAAGAGCCCCAAGCCGGGCTTTTGTGCGTATGGGCGCCGCGCGGCATGATGGCGAGGATAGCTGCGACGGCTGATTCCTCCAGTGGCAACCGTGTGGTCACGCACACCTCCGCACCATAGCTGCCACGAAGCGCTGTTTCAGTCCGCGCCCGCCATTGCTGGGGGCGGATCGCTATGCCTTCTTGGCTCTGGCGGGCTTCGCCTTCGCCGACGTCGGTGCCGTTGGTGCAGGTATCTTCGTGCTCGGGGCAAATTTCGGCATCTTGGGCGGTGGCGGTGGCAGGTAGTTGGCGCCTGTCACGACCGACTGGCGCGTCTGGCTCTCGAGCTGCTGGCGGGCCTGGCGCGCAATGCGGCCACCGCTTTGGGCGGTGGTCTTGTTTTCGGCAATGCCGGTGGCCTGCACGCTCTCGGCAATCTGGCGGGTCGATAGCTCGGCCAGGGCGGTAAAGATCAGCTCGGCCTCACTCATATGGTCGCGCAGGTTGTGGCTGGTCAGCCCCTTCTTTTCCTTGTGCTGCGCCGCACTCAGGCCCGACCATTCTTGGTGAATGATGTTGGTGAGGATGGCAAATTCGCTGCCCGCCTTGATGTCGTGCTCGCTCCAATAGTCGGTAAGCTTGTTGCGGGTTTCCTGGCCCGTCATGCGCTGCTGAATCCACTTGTCGCTGCGGCCGTGCTGCTGCCAGGTCTGGCGTGCGCGGGCTAGCGAGAGGGCAGGGTCGGCCATCTCCTGCATGCGCTCGTAGCCCACTTTAGCCAGCCAGAGCTTGATGGGCTCGGCCTTGGGGCTAGGGATGGATTGGACAATACGCAGCAAGCTTTCTGCGGTGGCCACATCGGTCAACCGCTGCTTGCCGTCTGCAGCCGGTAATTTCAACTGTCGACAAAATGTCGACAGTTCAGCCCCGTCTTCTGACTTGACCCGCAGCTTCATCTTGAACCAGTAGTCGCGGGCGTTCTCGCTGTCCGTCAGCACCTGAACCACATCGATCACGGAAAACCACCAGGTTTCCGTGCTCTCGTCGTACACGCGGCGGATGGACTGAGCATCAAATTCTGCAGGCAGGGTTGTCATGGGCGCTCCAGCATCGTTCTTCGGATATTACTGTATAAATAACCAGTATTACCCATCTATCCACCTAAAAATGCTACATAATAGATAGCTTATAGCGCTTATATATCAGGCTCTAAAGCGCATTTTTATATCCAATGTCCTCACCAGAATGGGCCGCGCAGGCCCTTGAATCTTTCGATGCGGTGGTGCAGGCCACCGAGGGTTTCCGCAGCCGCGCGGGCCAGCGGCTGATGGCCGCGCAGGTGGCGCGCACCTTCAGCAGCGCCACGCTGGGCAAGGTGGATGAAGAAAGTGGCGAAGCCGCGCCCACGCGCGCCATCGCCGTGATCCAGGCGGGCACGGGCGTGGGCAAGTCGCTGGCGTATTGCGCGCCCGCCATTGCGCTGGCGCTGGCGCGGGGCACGCGGGTGCTGATTTCCACCGCCACGGTGGCGCTGCAGGAGCAACTGGTCCACAAGGACCTGCCCGCGCTGGCGGCGCTGATGCCCCAGCCCTTCAAATTTGCGCTGGCCAAGGGGCGTGGGCGCTATGTGTGCAAGCTCAAGCTCGACCGCCTGGCAGGCACGGGCGAGGCACACGGCGAGGACGATGACGACCTTTTCCCCGAAGAGGCCGCCACCGCGCGCCCCAGGCGCTCCCACCAGGAGACCGAGGCGCGCATGCAGTTCTATTCGACCATGGCGCAAACCCTGGCCAAGGGCGCCTGGGATGGCGACCGCGACAGCCTGGATACACCGCCCGAGCCCGAGGTGTGGAGCCCCGTGGCGGCCGAGGGCGCATCGTGCACCGGCAAGCACTGCCCGGCCTTCAGCCAGTGCACCTATTACGACAAGCGCAAGGAGCTGGTGGGCGCGCAGGTGATCGTGGCCAACCATGATTTGCTGCTGTCGTCGCTGGGCGCGCGCGTGCTGCCCGAGCTGGACAACTGCCTCCTGGTGCTGGACGAAGCCCACCACCTGCCCGCCACGGCGCTCGACCAGTTTGCGTGCAGCATGGACCTGTCGCGCATCACCTGGATCGAGCGGCTGTCGAGCCGGGGCCTGCGCATTGGCGCGCTGCTGGAGGTGGAGGAAATTGCCGACATCCCCAAGCACGCGGCCCAGCTGCGGCAGACGCTGCAGGACCTGGCGCGCATCGTGATGGATGTGTATGGCGACAACCTCAAGAGCCAGAAGGACACCTGGGGCCCGGCCCGCGTGCGCGTGCCGCGCGGCGAGCTGCCCGAGCCGCTCATTGCCCCGCTGGGCCTGCTGGCCGCCAGTGCCGATGGCTTTCTGGAAGCCCTGCGCGCCATCAGCAAGGCCCTGCGCGCCGAGATGCGCGACAAGCCCGACGAGGCCAGGCGCCTGTCCACGCTGTACGCGCAGATCGGCATGCTGGCGCCGCGCCTCGAAGAGCTGCACGCCACGGCCCAGTTGCTGCTGCAGGACGCGCCCGAGGGCGCCGACCGCAGCTTCGTGCCCGCCGCCAAGTGGTTCACGCTGGAAGTGGATGGTGACTTCATCGTCGTCAAGGCCCATGCCAGCCCCATCCTGCCCGGCACCACGCTGCGCAACCACCTGTGGAGCGCTGTGCGCTGTGCAGTGCTGACATCGGCCACGCTCACCAGCTGCGGCAACTTCGATTTCTTCCTGCGCGAGGCGGGCCTGCACGGCGACGAGGCGGCCACCACGCTCGAAGTGCCCAGCCCCTTCAACTACGCCGCGCAGGGCACGCTGATTGCCGCCGAAACGCGCGCCGACCCCAAGAACGCCGCGCAGTTCACCGGCGAGATGGTCGATGCGCTGCTGCACGACATTGCGCGCGTGGAATACGGCGCGCTGGTGCTGTTCACATCGCGCGAGCAAATGCGCCAGGCCGTGGATGCGCTGCCGACTGCCATGCGCAGCGTGGTGCTGGTGCAGAACGCGCTGCCGCGCACACAGCTGCTCAAGCGCCACCGCGAGCGCGTGGAAAACGGCGAGCCCTCGGTCATCTTCGGCATGCAGTCGTTTGGCGAGGGGCTGGACTTGCCCGGGCGGCTGTGCGAATCGGTGTTCATCACCAAGCTGCCCTTTGCTCCGCCCGACGACCCCGTGGGCGAGGCCCGCGCCGAGTGGCTGCGTGCCGTGGGGCGCGACCCGTTCAGCGAGCTGGTGGTGCCCGCCACCGCCATCCGTCTGGCGCAATGGGTGGGCCGCGCCATCCGCACCGAAGACGACCAGGCGCATGTGTATTGCTACGACAAGCGCCTGGTGCGCACCAGCTACGGCCAGCGCCTGCTCAAGGGCTTGCCGCCGTTTGCGCTGGAACAACGCGCACCGCTGTAGCCGCTGTAAAGTCGCCAGCCTTTTTCACCACGATAACCAGAAAGAACCCCATGCCCCACACCGTGCCTGCCTGCCCCCAATGTGGCCAGGAGAACACCTACCCCGACGGCAGCAACTACGTGTGCCCCGACTGCGCGTTTGAATGGCCCCAGGTGGCAGACACCACCGACGCGGATGCCGCCGATGCGGGCGACGGCGTGGTGCGCGACGCGAATGGCAACCCCCTGGCCGATGGCGACGCCGTGATCCTGGTGAAAGACCTCAAGGTCAAGGGCTCGTCGTCCACGCTGAAAAAGGGCACCAAGATCAAGAGCATCCGCCTGGTCGATGGCGCCGACGGCCACAACGTGGACTGCAAGACCGATCTGGGCAGCATGCTGCTCAAGTCGGAGTTCTTGAAGAAGGCCTGAGCAGGCGTGAATACATCCGGTGCCGCAGCGCGCCGGCATCGACAGAACGGGGGGCATGCGCGATGATGGGTCTTCGTGCGCTCACCCCAGGTGAACAGACACCATGTCCCCCACGCGCCTCGCCGCCCTGACCGTGCTGGCCATGCTCGCCTTTGCGGGCAACTCCTTGCTGTGCCGCGCGGCGCTGCAACACACGCCGATCGACGCGGCCACCTTCACCACGGTCCGCCTGGTCGCAGGGGCCGTCGCGCTGTGGCTGCTGGTGGCGCTGCGCCAACAGCAGGCCTGGCGGGCCGGCAACTGGCTTTCTGCCGTGGCGCTGTTTGTGTATGCCGCAGGTTTTTCCTATGCCTACCTGAGCCTGCCGGCCGCCACCGGTGCGCTGCTGCTGTTTGGCGCCGTGCAGGCGACGATGATCGGCCATGCCTGGCTGAAAGGCGAACGCCTGGCACCTGCGCAGCTGGGGGGCATGGGGCTGGCCTTCGGCGGCCTGGCGGGCCTGCTCATGCCTGGCATGTCGGCGCCCCCGATGGCCGGTGCCGCGCTGATGCTGGCGGCGGGGGCGGCCTGGGGCATCTACTCGCTGCGCGGCCGGGGCGGGGGCAACCCCATCGAGATCACCGCAGGCAACTTCTTGCGCGCGGCGCCCATGGCGCTGCTTTTGAGCGCCGTGGCATGGGAGCACGCCGCCTGGAGCAGCGCAGGCCTGGGCTATGCCGCCGCATCGGGCGCGCTGGCCTCGGGCATGGGCTATGCGCTGTGGTACACGGCCCTTCCGGGGCTGCGCGCCACCCAGGCCGCCACGGTGCAGCTGAGCGTCCCCGTGCTGGCGGCGTTCGGTGCCGTGCTGCTGCTGGATGAAGCCGCAACGCTGCGGCTCGTGCTGGCCTCGGTGGCCATCCTGGGCGGGATCGCCCTGGTCATATGGAACAAGCGCAAGCCCTGAAGGCCCGGGCCCGCAGCACCTTGCCACGCGCGGCGGCACAATCCTTCCGGCCCCCTGCGCTGCCCCGTTGTTTGCACATCCTCCGTTCTTCCATGCCCCCCATCGCCGTCATCGACTTTGAAACCACCGGCATCTCGCCCGGCCAGGGCGCACGCGCCACCGAGGTGGCCATCGTGCTGCTGGAGAACGGGCAGGTGGTGGACCGGTTCCAGAGCCTGATGAAAACCGTCGCATGGATTCCGCCATTCATCACCCAGCTGACCGGCATCACCAATGCCATGGTGGCTGCTGCGCCCGCTGCAGCCGGGGTGATGCAGGACGCCGCCCGCTTTGTGGGCGATGCGCCCATGGTGGCGCACAACGCGGCGTTCGACAGCAAGTTCTGGCAAGCCGAGCTGGCCCTGGCCGGGCTGCCCGCCCCGCAGCCGTTTGCGTGCACGGTGCTGCTGTCGCGGCGCCTGTACCCGCAGGCGCCCAGCCACAAGCTGGGCACGCTGGTGGACTATCACGGCCTGCCGCGCACGGGCCAGGCGCACCGGGCGCTGGCCGATGCCGAGATGGCCGCCGCGCTGCTGGCACGCATGCAGCACGACCTGCGCACGCGCTGGGGCGTGCCAGAGCCCGGCCATGCGCTGCTGATGGCGCTGCAGCGCTGCGCCCGGCCCGCGGTGGGCAAGCTGCTGGCGCAGCACGGCGCCGGGGGCTGAACACCCGCATCGCAGGGTTACTCTGTTTTCGATAGCTGTTGGCGCTTATCCATCGGGCACCACGGGCCTTGTTTATCTCAAAATAGGCTTCGTCACCCTGCTTGTTCATAATCGCGCCACTTCTTCCGCAGAAAGGCCGCATATGCCGTACCTGGTTCTCGGATTGGTGCTGTTCCTGGGCGTGCACTCGGTGCGCATCGTGGCCGATGGCTGGCGCACGCAGACGCTGGCGCGCATGGGCGAGCTGCCGTGGAAAGGTCTGTACTCGCTGGTGTCCGCCCTGGGCCTGGCGCTCATCGTCTGGGGCTATGGCCTGGCGCGGCAGCAGACCGTGGTGCTGTGGGTGCCGCCGATCGGCATGCGCCACGCCGCGTCGCTGCTCACGCTCATCGCCTTCATCCTGCTGGCCGCCGCCTATGTACCGCGCAATGCCCTCAAGGCCCGGCTGCACCACCCCATGGTGCTGGGCGTGAAGGTGTGGGCGCTGGCGCATCTCCTGTCCAACGGCAACCTGGCCGACGTGCTGCTGTTTGGCAGCTTTTTGCTGTGGGCGGTTTTCGACTTTCGCGCGGCGCGCCAGCGCGACCGGGCGCAGGGCACGGTGGTTGCCCCCGGCACCGCTGCGGGCACGGGCGCCACGCTGCTGGTGGGTGCAGTGGCCTGGGCGGGTTTTGCTTTCTGGGCCCATGCACTGCTGATCGGCGTTTCGCCCCTGGGGCGGTAAGCAGCCTGCGGACCACCACCTCCCACCCTGAGGAGTTCTTCCATGCCCGGCAATATCGCAGCCATCGTGCTGATCCTGATTGCGGTGGGCGTGGGCCTGTGCTTCACACCCGCCCGGTTGAAACCATAAGATGCTACTTGTTCAATAGCCTCCAGTGCTTTTCCGTCCAGCGGTCAAGGCCCTTTTTATGCCGATTTTTTCCATGCATAACCACACCAGACGGCAGGCCCTGCAGGGCCTAGCACTGGCCTGTGCCCTGCTGCTGGTCGGCTGCAGCACGGCTCCGTCGTCTTCATCATCGGCACTGCTGCGCAGCGCAGCGTCGCAGCTGTCGGATGACCAGGCGCACGACATCGCCATCCACGCGCTGGGCCTGGTGGGCACGCCCTACCGCTATGGCGGCAACACGCCCGATGCAGGTTTTGACTGCAGCGGTCTCATTGGCTACGTGTACCGCCACCGCGTGGGCACCGCGCCGCCGCGCACGGTGGCGCAGCTCAATGGCTGGGGCCAGCCAATTGCCAACGGCGATCTGCGCAGCGGCGACCTGGTGGTGTTTGGCGCAGGCCCTGCCCCCACACATGCCGGCATCTATGTGGGAGAAGGGCGTTTCGTGCACGCTCCATCCACGGGCGGCACGGTGCGGCTGGACCAGTTCAGCTCGGGGTACTGGGCGCGCCAGAAAACAGCATTTCGCAGACCCTGAAAACCGCCTCCGATTGCAACAGCCGCGCCACCTACGCTCAGGCCAAGGTGTACGCCGTCTTCACGCTGGTATAGAACTCCTGCGCATGGCGGCCCTGCTCGCGCGGGCCATAGCTGCTGCCCTTGCGGCCCCCAAAGGGCACGTGGTAGTCCACGCCGGCCGTGGGCAGATTGACCATCACCATGCCCGCCTGTGCATGGCGTTTGAAATGCGTGGCGTGCTTGAGGCTGGTGGTGGCAATGCCGGCCGACAGGCCGAACGGCGTGTCGTTGGCCACGGCCAAGGCTTCGTCGTAATCCCGCACGCGGATCACGCTGGCCACGGGGCCGAAAACTTCCTCGCGATTGATGCGCATGGCGGGGGTCGTGTCCACGAACAGCGTAGGGGCCATGAAGAAGCCCGCCTTGCCACTGTCCGTGTGGCAGGCCACGCGGTCGCCGCCGGCGGCCACAACGGCACCTTCATGCCTGGCGATTTCCACATATGAAAGGTCCTGCTCCAGCTGCGCCTGGCTGACCACCGGGCCCATGTCGGTGCCGGTGGCGCGCGCATCGCCCACCTTGATGCGGGCCATGCGCTCCTGCAGGGCGGCTATGAAGGCCGGGTAGATCCTGTCGGTCACGATCAATCGGCTCGATGCCGTGCAGCGTTGACCGGTCGAATAAAAGCAGCTTTGCACGGACAGCTCCACCGCCTGCTGCAAATCGGCATCGTCCAGCACCACCTGCGGGTTTTTGCCGCCCATCTCCAGCTGCACCTTCTTGCCGGACTTCACGCAGGCCTCGGCAATGCCACGGCCCACGCCCACCGAGCCGGTGAAGCTGATGGCCGCCACATCGGCGTTCTGCACCAGGGCGCTGCCAATGACGCTGCCGCGCCCCATGACCAGGTTGAACACACCTGCTGGAATGCCGCTGCGATGGATGATCTCGGCCAGTGCCCAGGCGCTGCCAGGCACCAGGTCGGCGGGCTTCAGGACCACGCAGTTGCCGAAGGCCAGGGCCGGGGCGATCTTCCAGGCCGGAATCGCGATGGGGAAATTCCACGGCGTGATCAGGCCGACCACCCCGATGGGTTCGCGCGTGATCTCCACACCAATGCCGGGGCGCACAGAGGGCAGGGTCTCGCCGGCCAGGCGCAGGCATTCGCCGGCAAAGAACTTGAAGATCTGGCCGGCACGCGCCACCTCGCCAATGCCTTCGGGACGGGTCTTGCCTTCCTCGCGGGCCAGCAGGTCACCGAGTTCTTCCTTGCGTGCCAGGATCTCGTTGGCGATCTTGTCCAGCGCGTCGTGTCGTGCCTGGATGCCCGAGGTGCTCCAGGCCGGAAACGCCGCCACAGCGGCGGCAACGGCGGCGTTCACATCGCTGGCGTCACCCTGTGCGTACTCGCCCATCACATCGGACAGGTCGCTGGGGTTGATGTTGGAGGTAGTGCATGTGCCAGTGACCCATTGGCCGCCAATCAGGTTGTCATAGGTGGGCATGTTCATTCTTTCAGCGCGCCCAGCGCAGCACCAGCGGGTCCAGGCGGCGGGCAATATCGATCAGCTGGCAGCGCACCTCGAGGTGCAGCGGCGGCCAGGGGGCCCGCGGCGCTTCGCAGGCAATCACGCCGCCTTCCTGCATCAGCGCCTTGGCGGCCAGGAAGCCGGCCTGGCGGTTCTCGTGGTTGATCAGCGGCAGCCAGCGCTGGTACTCGACAAAGGCCTTGTCCTTGTCGCCCTTGCGGTGCGCCTCGATGATGGGGCGGATGCCATCGGCAAAGCCGCCGCCGGTCATGGCACCGGTGGCGCCGGCGTCCAGGTCGGCCAGCAGGGTGATGGCTTCCTCGCCGTCCCAGGGGCCTTCGATAGCCTCGCCGCCCAGCGCGATCAGCTCGCGCAGCTTGTTCGCGGCACCTGCAGTTTCCATCTTGAAATAGCTGACCTGCTCGATCTCCTGGGCCATGCGGGCCAGGAAGGCCGGAGACAACGGCGTCCCTGCGGCCGGCGCGTCCTGAACCATGATGGGGATGGTGATGGCATCGGAAACGCCCTGATAGAAGGCTTGGACCTGCGCCTCGCCAAAACGGAAGGTCGCGCCGTGGTAAGGCGGCATGACCATGACCATGGCCGCGCCCATGTCCTGCGCGCGGCGGCTGCGCTCGGCGCAGACGCGAGTAGCGGTATGCGTGGTGGTCACGATCACCGGCACGCGGCCCGCCACATGCTCCAGGCAGGTGCGCGTGAGGATCTCGCGTTCCTCGTCGGAGACGAGGAACTGCTCGGAGAAGTTGGCGAGGATGCACAGGCCATCGACGCCCGAGTCGATCATGAAGTCGAGGCAGCGCTTCTGGCTGGCCAGGTCCAGCGTGCCGTCTTCGTGGAAGGTGGTGGGCACGACCGGGAAGATGCCGCGGTAGCGCGGATTGGAGAGTCCGGGCATGGCAGTCCTCACTCAATGATGTTGAACTGGTCGAGGTACTCGGCCTTGAGCGTCAGGCCCAGGCCGGGCTTGTGGTCGTCGAGCTGCAGAAAGCCGTTGTCGGCGATCGGTTCGCCGTCGAAGATGTACCAGAACAGTTCGTTGCCGACTTCCACGTCGAAGATCGGGAAGTACTCGGCCATGGGCGAGGCCAGCGTGCTCATGGTCAGGTGGTAGTTGTGCATCTGGCCGGCATGGGGAATCACGGGCACCGAGTGGGCCTCGCACAGTGCGTTGATCTTGTGCGCGGCCGTAATGCCACCCACGCGGTTGGTGTCGTACTGCACCACGCTCACGGCCTTCTTGTCGAGCAGCTGCTTGAAGCCATAGAGACTGAATTCGTGCTCGCCACCCGAGATCGGGATGCTGGTGAGCCGGTTCAGCTCGGCATAGCCGTCGATGTCGTCGGCGATCACCGGTTCCTCCAGCCAGCGCGGTTCGAATTTTTCCAGCTTGGGCAGCATGCGCTTGGCGTACTCCAGGTTCCAGCCCATGTAGCACTCGAGCATCAGGTCATTGTCGTAGCCAATCACTTCGCGGACGGCCTCGACGGACTTGAGGTTTTCCTTCACGCCCACCTGCAGGTGGGCCGGGCCGTAGCCAAAGCGCATTTTGAAAGCCTTGAAGCCCTGGTCCTTGAACTTCTGCGCTTCCTCCTGCATGGCCTTGAGGTCGGTGCGGTAGAGCTTGCTGTAGTAGCAGGGGATCTTCTCCTTGGTGCGCCCGCCCAGGAGCTTGAACACCGGCTTGTTCACGCTCTTGCCCAGGATGTCCCAGATGGCCAGGTCCACCGCCGAGATGGCGGCCATGGTCACGCCCTTGCGGCCCCAGGCGTGGGTGGCGCGGTACATGCGCTGCCACAGGTACTCGTAGTCCCACGGGTCCTGGCCCACGACCAGGGGCGCGAGGTACTCGTCGATGATGGCCTTGGCGATGCGCGGCGCCAGGGCCACGTTGCCCAGGCCGACGATGCCGTCGTCGGTCTCGATCTCCACCACCGTCCAGGAGTGGAAGCGGAAGGTGCTCATGGACTCGGTCTTGGAATAGACCAGGTCCATGGCGTTGGAGCAGAAATTGCCTTGCGGCGGAACGGTCTTGCCCTTCCATTCGTAGACGCGGGCGCGGACGGACTTGATCTTCATACAGACCTCGGTGATTAAAAAAGAAAGAAAAGGCGGCCAGGGCCACCCGGGCGTCAGGCGGCAGTCGCAGCGGGTCCGGGGGTCACACCGTGGTGGGCTGCACCCATGCGGCAGGCAATCAGAAAAGCCTGCCAGGTGGCCTCGACGTTCGCCTTGCCATGCCCTGCGATGTCGTAGGCCGTGCCGTGGGCGGGCGTTGTGATGGGAATCGGCAGACCGCCCTGCACGGTGACGCCACGCGAGAAGCCCAGCAGCTTGATGGCGATCTGGCCTTGGTCGTGGTACATGGTCACGATGGCCTGGTACTCGCCGGCCTGAGCTTTCAAGAAGATGGTGTCGGCCGGGAAGGGGCCGTGAAACGGTGCCTCACTGGGCCAGTCGCGCGCCTGCAGGGCGGCCACGGCGGGGCCGATGGTGTCAATCTCCTCGCGCCCGCAGGTGCCACCGTCGCCGTTGTGCGGGTTGAACCCGGCGATCGCCACCTTCGGCGCTGCCATGCCACTGGCGCGCAGGGCGTTGTAAATCAGCTCGGCCGCCTGCGCGATGCGCTCCTGGCTCAGGTAGCTGGCCACATCCCTGAGCGGCACATGCGACGAGATGCGCGAGGTCCACAGATTGCCCAGCGTGTTGAACTCGCAGAAGTAGCCGGTCACGCCCAGGTATTCGGCAAAATGGTGCAGTTCGTCCTCGTGGCGCAGGCCACCCATCTTCATGGCCTGCTTGTTCAGGGGCGCAAAGCAGATCGCGTCGATATCGCCAGCCAGGGCGGCATCCATGCACTGGTTGAGTATCTGCAGCACCGAGCGGCCGCCCGCCACGCCAACCTGGCCCCACACCACATCGGAGGAGGCAAGGGTGTCGACCGCCACAAAGGCAGGCAGCTGCGAGTCGGCACGAGCCCGTGCCGCAGCCAGGTTGGCAAGCGTGGTGGTCGCTACCTGCACGCCGGCGATGCGCTGGCCTTGTTCCCACAGCCAGGGATCGCCGATGAGCACCAGATTGGCCTGCTGGGCGGCCTCTGGCTTGGCCAGCAGGCGCGCGATGAGTTCGGCGCCGATGCCGGAAGGGTCGCCCAGGGTCAGGGCGACGACGGGAAGGGTGGACGCGGGCATGAATCTCAGTCGATCTTGATGTTGTTCTTACGGATGATGTCGCCGAAGCGCTTGTACTCAGCGTTGTGGAAGCTGATGAAATCGGCCTGCGCCATGGGTGCGAGCTCGGCGCCCACGGCCTCCAGACGCGTCCGTGTCTCGGGCATGGCCAGTACCTTGTTGACCTCGTCATGTACGCGCTGCTGCACCGCCTTGGATGTTGCGGATGGCATGTAGACGCCATACCAGGCGCTCGCCTGCACGCCAGACAGGCCGGCCTCTGCCATGGTGGGAACGCCCGGCAGCTGCGCATTGCGCTGTGGTGTGGTGACGGCCAAGGCGCGCAGCTTGCCGTTCTTGATCTGCCCAATGACCGATGGCATGGTGTCAAAGCTCATCTGCACCTGCCCCCCCACCAGATCGACCAGCGCAGCCGAACTGCCCTTGTAGGGCACATGCGTGATGTCGATACCAGCCGCGTCCTTGAACATTTCGGCGGCGATGTGCTGGGTGCTTCCCGTACCGCTGCTGGAGTAGTTGATCCTGCCTGGCTCCTTCTTCGCCAGGGCCACCAGTTCCTTGACCGATTGCACGGGCAAGCCATTGCCCACCACCAGCACGTTGGGCACGGAGCCCACGAAGGCCACGGGCACCAGATCCTTGTTGTTGTCGTAGTTCAGCTTGAGCAGGTGTGGCGCAATGGCATGGGCCGTGACCACGCCCATGACCATGGTGTGCCCATCGGTGGACTTGGCGGTGACGTCGGCCGCCAGCGTATTGGAAACACCGGGGCGGTTTTCCACCACCACGGGCTGCTTGAGCAGCGGCGCCAGGCGGTCGGCCACGGCACGCGCCATGGCATCCGTGCCGCCACCGGGAGCGGAACCCACCAGAAGGCGCACCGGCTTGGCCGGCCAGTCGGCCCCGTTGCCGTTTTGCGCCATGGCGCTCCATGGCAGCAGTGCCACCAGCGCCACCGCAGCGGCCATTTTTCGTCTTTGCATGCTTGTCTCCTGTGGATATCGTCAAATGCAGGTACCCATCGTAGGCAGGCTATTGATTGCCGTAAACTGAAAATTCTTGATCTATCAATAACCTAAAGTAATCATTCATGGGCTCCATCGACCGGCAGGAAAGCACACCGCAGCTGCTCAACCGGCTGCGCATGCGGCAGATTGCGCTGATCCTCGCCATCGACGCACAACGCACGCTGCGCGGCGCGGCAGCGCAGCTCGGCCTGACACAACCGGCAGCCACCAAGATGCTGCACGAGCTGGAAGACGCGCTGGGCCTGCCGCTGTTCGAGCGAGTGGGCCGCGGCCTGCAACTCAACGCCGCAGGCGAACGCGTGACGGATTACTTTCGCAACATCCGCGGCAGCATGGAAGCGTTGAACCGCGAACTCGGCGAACTGCGGCTGGGCAGCGCCGGGCGCCTGGCGGTCGGCAGCATCATGGCCGCATCACCCGGTCGCCTGACCGAGGCGCTGCTGGAACTCAAGACGCAGTTTCCGCTGCTCGCGATCGAGGTGGCAGTGGACACCAGCGACCTGCTGCTGGAGCAGTTGCGCGAGGGCGTGCTGGAGGTCGTGGTCGGACGCCAGGCTGGCCAGCTTGACGGCGGCTACGACTTTCGCCCGATCGACGACGAAGGGCTGTCCGTCGTGGTGGGAAACGAGCACCCGCTGACACGCAAGCGCCAGGTCACATTCGCGGCGCTACAAGATTACGCCTGGGTGCTGCAGCCGCCTGGCAGCCCCATGCGCGAATTGATCGAGCAGGAATTCCGCGACCACCAGCGGCCGCTGCCGCGCGGGCTGGTCGAGACCGGCTCCATCCTCACCACCATCAACCTGATCCGGCGCTCCACACTGGTCGCCGTGATCCCCGAGACCGTGGCACGCCTGAACGCGGCACACGGCCTGCTACGCGTGCTGCCGTATCGACTGCACCGCACCCTCGATGCCTATGGCAGCCTGGTGCGCAACGACCGGCCGTTGAGCAGGCCGGCCGAGCAGTTTCTGGCATTGCTGCACCGCGCGGCACCGGCCTGATTCGCGGGCTTCTGCCGCGCGACAATCGCAGGCTATGACCCACCACGCATACCCCGACACGTTCTTGCCCTCAACCCACGACACCACGCGCATCGACGATCTGCGCATCAAGGCCGTGCGCCCGCTCATCACGCCGGCCCTGCTGCAGGAATGGCTGCCCACGCCCGACGCCGCGCAATCCCTGGTGGAAAGCAGCCGCGCCGCCATCTCGCGCGTGCTGCAGGGGCAGGACGACCGGCTGGTCGTGGTGGTGGGGCCCTGCTCCATCCATGACCATGGCCAGGCCATGGAATACGCGCACGCACTCAAGGCCCAGGCCGATGCCCTGGGCAACGACCTGATCGTGGTGATGCGCGTCTATTTTGAAAAACCGCGCACCACCGTGGGCTGGAAAGGCTACATCAACGACCCGCACCTCGATGGCAGCTTTGCCATCAACGAAGGGCTGGAGCTGGCGCGCCAGCTGCTGCTGGATGTGCTGGCCGTGGGTCTGCCGGTGGGCACCGAATTTTTGGATCTGCTCAGCCCGCAGTTCATCAGCGACCTGGTGAGCTGGGGCGCGATTGGCGCGCGCACCACCGAGAGCCAGAGCCACCGGCAGCTGGCCAGCGGCCTGTCGTGCCCCGTGGGCTTCAAGAACGGCACCGACGGTGGCGTGAAGGTGGCCAGCGATGCCATCCAGGCCGCGCAGGCGCCGCACGCCTTCATGGGCATGACCAAGATGGGCCAGGCCGCCATTTTTGAAACGCGCGGCAACCACGACTGCCACGTCATCCTGCGCGGCGGCAAGCAGCCCAACTATCAAAAGGCCGATGTGGACGCCGCCTGCGCCCTGCTCAAGGCGGCGGGCCTGCGCGAGCAGGTGATGATCGACGTGAGCCACGCCAACAGCAGCAAGCAGCACCAGCGCCAGATCACCGTGGCCGCCGAGGTGGCCCAGCAGATCGCCGCCGGCGATGCACGCATCACGGGCCTGATGATCGAAAGCCACCTGCAAGAGGGCCGCCAGGACATCGTGCCCGGCCAGCCGCTGCAGCATGGGGTTTCGGTGACCGACGCCTGCATCAGCCTGGCGCAGACCGTGCCGGTGCTCGAAGGCCTGGCCGCCGCGGTGCGGGCACGGCGCCAGAAAAACGCCGCATAGCCGGTGCCCGGGCGGGGCGCCGGAAAACAGCCCCGCGGCGTAGAACCAACATTTAGTTGCAAATACCCTTGGGGCATGCCGCACCCGCAAAGTCAATCCCAGATTGACCAGAGCTTTGTGCACGACCTGCTCGCCGGCCCCAACGATGCCGCCATTGTGGACACCATCATTGCCCCGTCGCGCAGACTGGGGGCGGACGTGATCGCCGAGGGCCTTGGATCGCCCGGGCAACGCGATCTGCTGGACTTTGGGGAGTGAGCCATCCCCAAGGGCTACCTGTTCGCCCACGGACCTTCTGGGGGCCTTCCTGGGCCCTGTTGCCCCCTGAAGCCGACCATTTTCCCGATTGAGCGAACTCACCGCAGCCTGGTCTGCGGTTTTTTTTGCCTGTTTTTCCCGTGGAGCCATTGTCTGCCCTGGTTCAGGCGCGCAGAAAACGGCGCGGCGTTGCTCTGTTGTTATCAATAAAAGACTTCTATAAATACATAGTGGTAGTAGTAGAGGGCGGCATTTTCTGTGGACAAGTGACTTTTGCCTTGGCCTGACAGCCACTTGCGCCGCGCCAAACCCTGTGGACCGCGCCCTGCTGCCGCTGTCTTGCGCACGGGGATAAAACCGGGTCAGGGCCAATTTCTGTGGATAAGCCCCCGGTTGTGCCAGAACTATCCCCAGTTTTGTTCTTGCGGGCCGTGGTTCAGGAAATTTCGATGAAAATCGGTGGATAGCGCCCGTCCATGAAGCGCAATAAGCTATTCATTCAATAGCAAAATGGACTGTCAGACCCTATGCAGCCAGCCAGGGCCTGATCCACCCGTGCCACAGCGCCAGGCTGGCGCCGATCCAGACGGCCACGATCAGCACCGCACCGATACGGCTGGTGGGCTTGCTGCCCTTGGTTTTTATCCACAGATCGGCCTGTGTGCGGCATTGCTGCAGCACCGGCGCCGGCATCAGCCGGATCACCAGCCAGATCAACCCCGGTAGCAGCAGCACATCGTCCAGGTAGCCGAGCACGGGGATGAAGTCCGGAATCAGGTCGGTGGGGCTCAGGCCACGACGAAGACGCCCAGTGCCTTGGCATACCAGGGTGCCCGTGGGTGGCGCGCGGCAAACCAAAGGGTGACGCCGTCCCGTTGGACGCTTTTGGCCCAGGTTTTCAGATGGCTCGCAAGGTGCACAGGTTTTTCAGGGGAAGGGGAAGAAGGCTCCCATTTTTATGCCATTCAACACAACTGCAGCGGCGCAAAGAAGGTTTTGGTTGTTCTTCTATGGTTCTATATATAAATAGCAGTAGTAGTAGAGGGCGCCATTTTTTGTGGACAAAGCCATTTTTATGAATGCTGGCGCGCAGTTGCGTTGGCTGGAACCATGTGCGCAGTGCCCCCTGAACTCTGGTGCTGGCAGATAACAACTTCCGGCTTCCCGATTTTTCTGTGGATAACCGCCCGGTTGTTCCAGAACTGTCCCCATGCTTGTCCACAATGAAAAAAGCCCGGTGCTTTCCAAAGCACCGGGCTCGCGGGGATCCGTGGGGGGATGGCTGTCGCAGGCCTTATCGGCCAGGGCCTCCCATGGGCATGTCGCCGCCGCGCATCATGCCGTATCCATCAGGACCATAGCCCCAGTCGCCGCGGTATCCGCCCTTGCCACCCTTGCCGCGCATGTGTCCGGCCTGGGTGTCGAAGGTCTTTTGCTGCTCTGGCGTCAGGGTGGCATAGAAGGTCTTGATGGCTTCGCCGCGGCGGTCGGCTTCGGCGGCGTGCTGGGCGCGCAGGGCGCGCATGCGGTCGATGCGTTCGGGTGTGGTGAGCTTTTGCATGTCGGCGCGGTCCAGGCGGGCGGGGCGTTCACCAGGTTGCATGGCGGCGGTGAAGGTGGCCCAGGCCGGTTCCTGCGCGGGGGTCAGTTTCAGTTGCGCCTTCATGGTTTCGGCACGCTTGGCCATATAGGCTTGGTGGCGTTTTTGCCAGTCGCCCGGCTTGCGCGCCTGTTCGGCCGCTGCACCGGCGGCTGGGGGCGCAGAGGGTGCTGGTTGGGCCAGCACGGGAAAGGTGAGGGCCGCCATCACGGCGGCGGCGGCAATACGGCGTTGGAAGAAAGACATGGCGAAAGCCCTTTCGTTGGGTTGGTCCGCTGGTACGACCGTTCCAGCGGTTGAAGGCAAGTGTGCGCGGCCCGTGTAACACGCCTGTGTGGGATTGATACGCCTGTGTAAAGTTGCAGGAAGAAGCCCGGTGCCCCTGCTGTATGGATTTCACCTAAAAATGGCAGATAAAGCCTTTTAAATAAGCACCGAAAGCTATTAAAACAATAGTAAAAACCGCCGCTGCACGGGCCAGGCGACCCGCCGACCCCCGACAATATCGCCTGTGCCCTGGATTGGCTAGAGAAACAAAGGTTGTCCGTGTTCAAGAACATGATCGTGTACCGCATTGCGCCGCAATGGCAGGTGGAATTGACGCAGGTGGAAGAGGCGCTGGCCAAGATGCCTTTCCTCGAATGTGGTGCCACCCAGGAAAAGTCCCTGGGCTGGGTGCCGCCGCGCGGTGATGCGCATGGCCCGCTGGCCGAATCGGTCGGGGGGCAGTGGATCCTGCGCTTCATGGTCGAATCCAAGGTGCTGCCCGGCAGCGTGCTGGCCCGCCGCGTCAAGGAAAAGGCCGAACGCATCGAGCAGGAAACCGGCCGCAAGCCCGGCAAGAAGGAAAGCAAGGAACTCAAGGACGAGGCCAAGCTCGACCTGCTGCCCATGGCCTTCACCAAGCAGGGCTCGATGTGGGTGTGGATCGACACCGCGTCGCGCCTGCTGGTGCTCGACACCTCAGCCCAAGGCCGCGCCGACGAGGTGGTGACCCTGCTGGTCGAATCACTGCCCGGCCTGTCGGTCTCGCTCATCCACACTGCCACCAGCCCGCAGGCCGCCATGTCGCACTGGCTGGCCACACAGGAGCCGCCCGTGGGCTTTACCGTGGACCGCGAATGCGAGCTCAAAAGCGCCGACGAGGCCAAGGCCGTGGTGCGCTACGCCCGCCACCCGCTCGACATCGAGGAGGTGCAGGCCCATATCGCCGCCGGCAAGCTGCCCACCAAGCTGGCGCTGACCTGGGACGACCGCGTGTCCTTCATGCTGACCGAAGGCCTGCAGATCAAGAAAGTTTCGTTTCTCGACACGGTGTTCGAAGGCACCAAGGCCGACGATGGCGGTTTCGACACCGACGTGGCCATTGCCACGGGCGAGCTGGTCAAGCTCATCCCCGATCTGATCGAAGCGCTGGGCGGCGAGGCCGAGAGCGGCGTGGCCAGCGCGGCGCAGGCGATGGCCGCAGGCGCACCGGTGCCACAGTCCGCGCCATCTTCTGCGCCATCCGCACCTGCACGCAAAGCAGCCGGCGGTGGCATGGTGACCGGGCCCAAAGAAGCGCCGGTGGACACCGACCCGGAGTCGGCGCCGTTCTGATTTCATTGCCCCACCATCCGTACCGCAGCGGCACTGCCTGGGACGCGTGTGGCAGCTTTCCCGGGTTGCTCAAGAGGTCGGCCGTCGCCGCCCGGCCGCGGGCATTGCCTTCGATGCCGTCGCACCTGGGAACACGCTGTGCTCCACGTCCAGCCAGGGCGGGTTCTCGGCATACATGGCCGCCACCGTTTCCTTGATGGCAGGGATGTACCAAGCGTTGTCGTTGAGCCGGTGGCTCATGATGATCGGCGAGGTGATGCGCGGGTCGTCAATCAGGCGGTAGACCAAATCGCTGCGCAAGCGTGCTGATGCGGGGATCAGGCACAGCCCGGATTCTGCGGCCACCAGCCCCAGGGCGGTCTGGATCTCTCGCACCTCGTGCACTTCAGATGGCCGTACGGCATAGTCGTTGAGCAGGCTCAGCACATGGTCGGCAAAGCTGGGCCGGGGCTCCTTGGGGTAGACGATGAGCTTTTGCCCTTCCAGCGCGCTGAGCGCAATGCGGCTGGATTCCCCCGCCAAGGGGGAGTCGGGCGGCAGGGCCAGCACCAGCCGCTCCTCGCGCAGGATGGTGCGCGCCACGGTGGAGTCGTTGCCCCGTATGCGCCCAAAACCCACATCGATGCGGCCGGACTTCAGCGCGGCAAACTGCTGGAGCGATGTCAGCTCCACCAGGTGTATGTCCACATCCGGGTAGCGGTGGCGCAGCTGGCGTACCAGCATGGGCAGGCCGCCATACAAGGTGGACGCCACAAATCCAATGGACAAGGTCTGCTTCTCGTTCAGCCCGAGCTGGCGGGTGGTGGTCTTGAGCTGGTCCAACCGGTTGATGATCTGCAACGCCTGCTCGTAGAACACCCGCCCCGCCTCAGTCAGCCGCAGGGGACGGGTGTTGCGCAGAATGAGTTTGACGCCCAGCTCTTCCTCCAGCAGCTGTATCTGGCGGCTCAGCGGCGGTTGGGCGATGTGCAGCAGTTCTGATGCACGCGTGAAGTTGCGTGCATTGGCAACGGCCACAAAATATTTGAGCTGGCGGATATCCATTAGGGTAAACCATAGGTTTTCAGATGGTTCGGCCATAAGTTGTTGATTCTTATGGATGGAATTTTTAACTATACCAACAGGGTATTGAACAAGACATATTTGGTGTTGGATCGTTTGAGGGGCGCGCGGTCCAATTCGGACCATGCAACACACAACACGCCCTGAATCCCGCACCAGCCTGGCCGTTGTCGAGCGGGTAGAGACCCTTCTGCTGGACCTGCCCACGATCCGCCCCCACCAGCTATCGATGGCCACGATGAACGGCCAGACTCTGATGCTGGTGCGCCTGTACTGCTCGGATGGCACGGTGGGCGTGGGCGAAGGCACCACCATCGGCGGCCTGGCCTACGGCGCCGAATCGCCAGAGGGCATGAAGCTGGCGGTGGACACCTATTTCGCACCGTTGCTGGTCGGTGCCGATGCCAACCACGTGCCGGCCATCATGGCTCGGCTCAACAAGGCCATCAAGGACAACCGGTTTGCCAAGTGCGCGATCGAGACGGCCTTGTACGACGCACTGGGCCACCGCACGGGTTTGCCGGTGTCGCAGTTGCTGGGCGGCCGTGTGCGCGACAGCCTGCCCATTGCCTGGACATTGGCATCGGGCGACACGGCCAAGGACATCAACGAAGCCGAACGCATGCTGGCCCAGCGCCGCCACAACATCTTCAAGCTCAAGATCGGACGCCGCGCCGTGGCCGACGATGTGGCCCACGTGGCCGCCATCAAGAAGGCACTGGGTGATCGTGCCTCGGTGCGCGTGGATGTGAACATGGCCTGGAGCGAGCTCGATGCCCAGCACGGTCTGGCGGGCCTGGTCGATGCCGGTTGCGATCTGGTGGAGCAGCCCGTGGCGTCTGTGGACGCACTGGCGCGACTCAAGGGGCGCTACCCCATTGCCGTGATGGCGGATGAATCCCTCACCGGGCCTGCCTCTGCGTTTGCGCTGGCGCGCATGGCCGGTGCCGACGTGTTCGCCGTGAAGATCGAACAATCGGGTGGCTTGCTCGAAGCCCTGCAGGTGGCGGCCATTGCCGATGCCGCTGGCATCGAGCTGTATGGCGGCACCATGCTCGAAGGTGCTGTGGGCACCATGGCATCGGCCCATGCGTTCGCCACCTTCCGCACCTTGCAGTGGGGCACCGAGCTGTTCGGCCCTCTGTTGCTGACCGAAGAAATTCTGGCAGAGCCCCTGCAGTACCGAGATTTCCAGCTGGCGGTGCCGACGACGCCAGGCCTTGGAATGGCGCTGGACGAAGACCGTGTCCAGCACTTCCGTCGCGACCGGAAACGGACCAGTGCCGTGGGGGTGGCGCAACCCGCCGCCACCGCGCACTGAGCCTTGCACGCGTCTTTCACTTTCCCTGTTCGGTTCCCGCATTCATTCCACGATCCAAGGAGATAACCATGGCCACCCATATTTTCAACACCCCCGAAGTACAGGACTTCCTGCATCTGGCCAGCGGCCTGAGTCAAGCCGGCGGCAATGCACGTGCCAAGCAGATCGTGCACCGCCTGCTGTCGGACCTGTTCAAGGCCATCGACGACCTGGACATCACCTCGGACGAATACTGGGCCGGCATTGCCTACCTGAACACCCTCGGCGCCCGCGGCGAAGCCGGCCTGCTCTCGCCCGGCCTGGGCCTGGACCGCTTCCTGGACATGCGCATGGACGCGAAGGACAAGGAACTGGGGATCGAAAACGGCACGCCTCGCACCATCGAGGGCCCGCTGTATGTGGCCGGTGCCCCCGAAGCGCAGGGCTTTGCCCGCCTGGACGACGGCAGCGACAAGGCAGGCCACACGCTGGTCATGCACGGCACGGTGTACGGCGCCGACGGCAAGCCCCTGTCCAATGCCAAGGTCGAGGTGTGGCATGCCAACACCAAGGGCTTTTACTCGCACTACGACCCCACGGGCGAGCAGCAGGGCTTCAACATGCGCCGCACCATCATCACCGACGCACAGGGCCGCTACAAGTTCCAGAGCATCGTGCCCAAGGGCTACGGCTGCCCACCCGACGGCCCCACGCAAGCCCTGCTGAACCAGCTGGGCCGCCACGGCAACCGCCCCGCCCACATCCACTTCTTCGTGACGGCCGACGGCCACCGCAAGCTGACCACGCAGATCAACATCGATGGCGACCCGCTGGTGAACGATGACTTCGCCTACGCCACCCGCGAAGGCCTGGTGCCTGCCGTGGTCGAGCGCACCGATGCCGCCAGCATCCAGGCGCAAGGCGTGGACGGTCCGTTTGCAGAAATCGTCTTTGACTTCACGCTCAGCGCGCTGGTCAACGGCGTGGACAACCAGCTCGTGGACCGCCCACGCCTGGCGGCCTGATCCACCAAGGCCGGGTGCTTTGCCACCCGGCCGACCCCGCTCCCTTTTGCTTTCGCCCCCTGCACTGCCGCGCCGCGTGCGGCGGGGGGACAGCTACACCCTGAGGAATCCCACCATGAACACCACTGCTGCCATCGCTGAGCGCCCTGATGTTGAAGCCCTGATAGCAGGCGCTCTGCAGGACGACAAGGAAAACGGCGTCTTCCGCTGCCGCCGAGACATCTTCACGGACCCCGATCTCTTCGAGCTGGAGATGAAGCACATCTTCGAAGGCAACTGGGTCTACCTGGCGCACGAAAGCCAGATCCCCGAGATCAACGACTACTTCACCACGTACATCGGCCGCCAGCCCATCGTCATCACGCGCGGCAAGGACGGCCAGCTCAACGCAGTGATCAATGCCTGCGCCCACCGCGGCGCCATGCTGTGCCGCAAGAAGCATGGCAACAAGGGCAGCTTCACCTGCCCCTTCCATGGCTGGACCTTCAACAATACCGGCAAGCTGCTCAAGGTCAAGGATGAGAAGACCACCGAGTACCCGGTGCAGTTCAACAAGGAAGGCTCGCACGACCTCAAAAAAGTGGCGCGCTTTGAAAGCTACAAGGGCTTCCTGTTCGGCAGCCTGAATGCCGACGTGCAGCCCCTGCATGATTTTCTGGGCGAGACCCGCGTCATCATCGACCAGATCGTGGACCAGGCCCCCGAAGGCCTGGAAGTGCTGCGCGGCAATTCCTCGTACATCTACGACGGCAACTGGAAGCTGCAGATGGAAAACGGCTGCGACGGCTACCACGTGAGCTCGGTGCACTGGAACTATGCCGCCACCATGGGCCGCCGCAAGGAAGGCGGCACCAAGGCCGTGGACGCCAACGGCTGGAGCAAGAGCACGGGCGGCGTGTACGGCTTCGAGAACGGTCACATCCTGTTGTGGACCAACACCATGAATCCTGAAGTGCGCCCGGTCTACAACCGCCGCGAAGAACTGAAGGAGCGCCTGGGCGAAGACAAGGCCGATTTCATCGTCCAGCAGACGCGCAACCTGTGCCTGTACCCCAACGTGTACCTGATGGACCAGTTCTCCACACAGATCCGCGTGGCGCGGCCCATCAGTGTGGACAAGACCGAAATCACCATCTACTGCTTCGCCGTCAAGGGCGAAAGCGCGGAAGACCGCGCCACCCGCATCCGCCAGTACGAGGATTTCTTCAACGTGTCGGGCATGGGAACGGCTGATGACCTGGAAGAGTTCCGTTCCTGCCAGAACGGCTACGCCGGCAAGGCCGCACCGTGGAACGACCTGAGCCGCGGCGCGCCGCTGTGGATTGATGGGCCTGACGAGAACGCCCGCAAGATGGGCCTCAAGCCCCTGCTCAGTGGTGAGCGCAGCGAAGACGAAGGCCTGTTCGTGTGCCAGCACGAGTACTGGGCGCAGGAGATGCGCAAGGCTGTGGCAACGGAGCGCCAGGGAGACGCAGCATGACCGCCGACTACAACGCCATCTGCACCTTCCTGTACCGCGAAGCCCGCCTGCTGGACGACCGCCAGTGGGACGAATGGCTGGATCTGTACGCCGAGGATGTCGAGTACTGGATGCCTGCCTGGGACGACGATGACCGCATCACCGAAGACCCGCACAGCCAGATTTCGCTGATCTACTACGGCAACCGCCATGGCCTGGAAGACCGCGTGTTCCGCATCAAGACGGAACGCTCCGGCGCCTCCACGCCCGAGGCCCGCACGGGCCACGCGGTGCTCAACGTCGAGGTGCTGGCAGACCGCGGCACCGAGGTGGATGTCCGCTACAACTTCCACACGATGAGCCACCGCTACAAGGCCACCGACGCGTTCTTCGGCACGATGTTCGTGACGCTGCGCCGCCAGGAAGGCAGCTTCCTCATCGGTCGCAAGAAGATCGTGCTGAAGAACGACTACATCCGCCAGGTCATCGACGTGTACCACGTCTGACCAGCCAGGAGAACATGATGAGCAGCAGCTACAACATTGCCCTGAATTTCGAAGACGGGGTGACCCGCTTCATTGCCTGCGGCGCCCAGGAGAAAGTCCTGGATGCCGCCTTCCGCCAGCGCATCAACCTGCCCATGGATTGCTCCGACGGCGTGTGCGGCACCTGCAAGTGCCGCGCCGAGAGCGGGGACTACGACCTGGGTGACGACTACATCGAAGACGCGCTGACCGCCGATGAGGCGGGGCAGCGGCTGGTGCTGACCTGCCAGATGGTGCCCCGCTCCGATTGCGTGATTGCGGTCCCGGTAGCGTCCACGGCCTGCAAGACCGGCACGGCGAAGTTCAGCGGCACCGTGGCTGCAGTGGAACGCTACAGCGACGCCGCCTACGAGCTGGCGCTGGATGTGCCCGAGGACGCCCCGGGCTTCCTGCCCGGGCAGTACGTGAACATCGGTGTGCCCGGCAGCGGGCTGCATCGTTCGTACTCGTTCAGCTCGGCCACCGGCGCGCGCCGCATGACCTTCCTCATCAAGCATGTGCCCGAGGGCCTGATGAGCAGCTGGCTCACGGGGGCCCAGGCCGGCAGCAAGCTGGAGATGACCGGCCCGCTGGGCAGCTTCTACCTGCGCCCCGTCACGCGGCCGCTGCTGTTCCTGGCCGGAGGCACCGGGCTGGCGCCCTTCCTGTCGATGCTGGAGACGCTGGCGGTGCAAGGCTGCGCGCAGCCCATCCACATGCTGTACGGCGTGACCCGCGACCAGGACCTGGTGATGGTGGACCGCCTGGAAGACTATGCACGCCGCATCCCCGGCTTCACGTTCGGCACCTGCGTGGCCGATGCCGCCACCGCGCATCCGCACCAGGGCTACGTCACCGACCACCTGCCGCCCCAGGCCCTGTACGAAGGGGATGTGGATGTCTACCTGTGCGGCCCGCCGCCCATGGTCGATGCCGTGCAGCGCCACTTCAAGGCGGCGGGCATCGCGCCCGCCAGCTTCCATTACGAAAAGTTCACCCCCACCCAGGCTGCCGCGCCCGTGGCTGCGGCTGCGTGACCCAGGAGCAAGGCATGAACAAGCGATTTGAAGGCAAGGTGATGTTGATCACCGGCGCCGCGCAAGGCATTGGCGAGCGCGTGGCCGAGCGTGCCGCCCAGGAGGGCGCCACGCTGGCCCTGGTGGACCGGTCACCCCTGGTGCTTGAACTGCGTGACCGGTTGGCCGCAACCACCCGCGTGATCGCCATCGAGACCGACCTGGAGAAGTTCGAGGGCGCACTGCAGGCCGCAGAAGCCACGCACAAGGCCTTTGGCCGCATCGACGTGCTGGTGAACAACGTGGGCGGCACCATCTGGACCAAGCCCTACGAGCACTACGGCCCCGAGGAGATCGAGGCCGAGGTGCGCCGCTCGCTGTTTCCCACGCTGTGGGGCTGCCGCGCCGTGCTGCCCTACATGCTCAAGAAGAAAAAGGGCGCCATCGTCAACGTGTCGTCCATCGCCACGCGCAGCGTCAACCGCGTGCCTTACGGTGCGGCCAAGGGCGGTGTGAATGCCATGACGGCCTGCCTGGCCTTCGAGAACGGCGAGCGCGGCATCCGCATCAACGCCGTGGCCCCGGGCGGCACCGAAGCGCCGCCACGGCGCATTCCGCGCAACAGCGCCAAGCCCGGCAAGAAAGAGCAGGCCTGGTACCAGCAGATCGTGGACCAGACGGTGGACAGCACGCTCATGAAGCGCTACGGCACGCTCGATGAGCAGGCCAGCGCCATCCTGTTCCTGGCTTCGGACGAGGCCTCCTACATCACCGGCACGGTGATTCCCGTGGGCGGTGGCGACCAGGGCTGATCCCAGTGTGCGTCCGGGGCACGCCGCTTGTCGGTGGGGGCCTGGGGCGTCTGCCCATCCTTTTTGAGGAGACAAACATGAAAACAATTGAAATCAATCCCATCATTGACAATGCCCGCTTTACCCGGTTTCACTGGATGGTGGTGGCGCTGTGCGCCCTGCTGCTGATCTTTGACGGGTATGACCTGTTCATCTACGGCGTGGTGCTGCCCGTGCTGATGACCGAGTGGGGCCTGACGCCCGTGCAAGCGGGGGCCTTGGGCAGCTATGCGCTGTTTGGCATGATGTTTGGTGCCTTCATCTTCGGACCTCTGGCCGACCGCATCGGCCGCAAGAAGGGCATCGCGATCTGCTTCGTGATGTTCAGCCTCGCCACCTTCCTCAATGGCTTTGCCACGACACCCACCGAGTTCGGCATCTATCGCTTCATCGCGGGGCTGGGCTGCGGCGGCCTCATGCCCAATGCCGTGGCGCTGATGAACGAATACGCGCCCAAGCGTGCCCGCAGCACCCTGGTGGCGCTGATGTTCAGCGGCTACTCGCTGGGCGGCATGCTGTCGGCCGGGCTGGGCATCTACATGCTGCCGCGGTTCGGCTGGCAGGCCATGTTCTTTGCTGCCGCCGTGCCCATGCTGCTGTTGCCGCTGATCATGTGGAAGCTGCCGGAGTCCGTGGGCTTTCTGGTGCGCCAGGGCAAGGACAAGCAGGCCCGCGACATGCTGGCCCGGGTGAGCCCCGATGTGAAGATCGACGCCGACGCACGTCTGGTGGCTGTCGACGCCAAGGGCGCTGGCGTTCCGATGCTCGACCTGGTCAAGGACGGACGCGCGGTAGGCACCTTCATGATCTGGCTGGCGTTTTTCTGCTGCCTGCTCATGGTTTACGCGCTGGGCTCGTGGCTGCCCAAGCTGATGGCGGGTGCGGGCTACAGCCTGGGCTCCAGCCTGTCGTTCCTGCTGGCGCTGAACTTTGGCGGCATGGCCGGTGCCATTGCCGGGGGCTGGCTGGGCGACCGCTTCAGCTTGCCCAAGGTGGTGCTGGCGTTCTTTGCCGTGGGTACCGTGGCCATTGCGCTGCTGGGCTTCAACAGCCCCATGCCCCTGTTGTATCTGCTGATCACGATTGCGGGTGCCACCACGATCGGCACGCAGATCCTGCTGTACGCCAACACCGCGCAGTTCTACCCGCTGGCCATGCGCTCTACCGGTCTGGGCTGGGCATCGGGTGTGGGCCGCACGGGTGCCATCGTCGGTCCGCTGCTGGGGGGCTCGCTGCTGGCGGCCAAGCTGCCACTCAATATGAACTTCCTGGCGTTTGCCCTGCCTGGTCTGGTGGCTGCCTTGGCCATGGGTGGTTTCATCCTCTGGTACCGGCGCGATGCGGGTTTGGCACAAGCTTCGGTTGCCGATACCGTCAAAATGCAGACGGTGCAGGCCGGCCTGTCTCGCTGAGGGTGTTGACCTGCGGCTGCCAGCGCCCAAGCAGCCTGAGGCGCCGCAGTATCTGCCCGAGCACTTGAGCCGCGCGCTGGGGCAAGTGCATCGAGCAGCGCAACAACCGCGCGGACGGGCGCTCCCGGTGCCCCGAACACAATGCTGTACACGATTGGCTGAATCACATGCGGTTCAAGGACTGGTCTCTGACCGCCTGGGTGGCGGGTTTTCTGGCGGTGCTGATTTCATATGCCGGCCCGCTGGTGATCTTCATCCAGGCGGCGCAGGTGGGTCGCGTGTCGCCCGCCGAGCTGACATCCTGGATCTGGGCGATCTCGATGGGTGCAGGGATCAGCGGCTTGCTGCTGAGCTGGTGGCTCAGGCTGCCCATCGTTACCGCCTGGTCCGCACCGGGCACGGCGCTGCTCCTGACCCTTTTCCCGCACATCAGCATGCCCGAGGTGGTGGGAGCCTACCTGGTGGCGGCTGCGATGGTGGTGCTGCTGGGAGTCACGGGCTATTTTGAGAAGGTCGTCACCCGGATTCCCAAGGGCATTGCGGCCGGCATGATGGCCGGCATTCTCTTTCAGTTCGGCGTGCAGGCTTTCCGGGTGAGCGGGGAAGCGCCCGCCGTGGTGTTGTCCATGCTGGGGGCTTACCTGCTGGGCCGGCGTTTTTGGCCGCGCTACGCCATCGTGCTGGTGGCATGCACGGGCTTTGCTGTTGCGTGGGCGTTGGGCTCCACCCATCTGCAGTCGCTGGGTCTGTCCCTGGCCACACCGGTGGTCACCGTACCCCGGTTCGAGGCGGGGGCCATACTGAGCCTGGCGATACCGCTGGTGCTGGTGAGCCTGACTGGGCAGTACCTGCCCGGCATGGCGGTGCTGCGGCTTGCGGGCTACCCTGTGCCAGCGCGTGCCGTGGTGACTGGCACCGGCATCGCGTCGCTGCTGGTTGCGTGCTTTGGCGGTATCTCCATCGTGCTGGCTTCCATCACGGCGGCGCTTTGCACCGGCAAAGATGCGCATTCCGAACCTGACAAGCGCTACGTGGCCGGCATGGCCAATGGCGTGTTCTACATTGTTGGTGGTACCTTCGCCGGCACCATCGTGCAGGTGTTCGCGGCGTTCCCGACATCCCTGGTGGCGGCGCTCGCAGGGCTGGCACTCATCGGTGCGGTGGTGTCCAACATCCGGGCGCTGGCCGAAGAGGGGGCATACGTCGAGCCCTCGGTCATCACCTTTTTAGCCACTGCCTCGGGCATGTCGCTGTTCGGTTTGGGGGCCGCGTTCTGGGGTGTGACGCTGGGCATGCTGGCTTATTGGCTCATCCCGCAGACCGGACGCAGCGGAGCGCGTTGACACTGCGCTGGCCGAGGCCCGGAAGGGGCTTGCGCAAAAATCCCTGTTCAGCGCCCCAGCAGTGAGCGCGCCACCAGCTCCTTCATGATTTCCGACGTGCCGCCGTAGATGCGCAGCACGCGCGCGTCGGTCCAGAAGCGCGAGATCGGGTACTCGGCCATGTAGCCGTAGCCACCAAAGAGCTGCAGGCAGGCATCGGCCACGCGGCCGAAGACTTCGGTGGTGTGCAGCTTCAGGGCGCTCACCGCTTCGGGTGTGAGTTCGCCGCGCTCGTAAGCGGCCACGCTCAAGGCCAGGAAGGCCTCGGCGGCGGCGATGTCGGACGCGCATTGCGCCAGCGTGAAGCGCGTGTTCTGGAACTGGCCGATGCTCTGGCCGAAGGCCTGGCGCTCCTGCACGTATTGCAGCGTGGTGTCGAGCGCACCCTTGGCGCCGTGCACTGCCTGCACGCCGATGATGAGGCGCTCGCGTGGCAGTTCGCGCATCATCTGCACGAAACCCTGGCCCTCCACGCCGCCGAGCAGCGCATCGAGCGGCACGCGCAGGTCGTTGAAGAACAGCTCGGAGGTGTCGCCCGCGTGCTGGCCGATCTTCTCCAGGTTCTGGCCGATCTTCTCCAGGTTCTGGCCGCGCGTGAAGCCGGGTGTTTTCGTATCGACCAGGAACAGGCTCACGCCCTTGGCGCCAGCGGCCGGGTCGGTCTTGGCGGCCAGCACCAGCAGGTCGCAGTGCTGGCCGTTGCTGATGAAGATCTTGCTGCCGTTGATGACGTATTCATCGCCCTCCCGCCGTGCCGTGGTGCGGATGGCTTTCAGGTCGCTGCCCGCACCCGGCTCGGTCATGCCGATGGCCGCCACGGCCTCGCCGCTGGCCATGCGCGGCAGCCAGTACTGGCGCTGCGCTTCGGTGCCGCAGTGCAGCAGGTAGGGCGGGATGATGTCGTTGTGCACCTGCAGCCCGCCGACGAAGCCGCCATAGCCCCGGCGCGAGAGCACCTCCACCACGGCGAAGGAAAAATGCACGCTGGCGCCGGGACCACCGTATCCCTCGGGCACGTCGGCGCACAGGTAGCCGTTTTTTCCCATCTTGCCGAACAGCTCGCGGGCCACCAGGCCGGCCTTTTCCCAGTCGCGGTAATGGGGCTCGATCTCGGCGTCGCAAAAGCGCTCCAGCGATTCGGTGAAGAGCTGCAGTTCGGCCTTCTGCTCGGCCGTGAGGAGGGTGTTGGGGAGCATGGTTGCTATTGAATGGAGGGCTTTCAGCGTTTGATGGGCGAGCGCTGGAGGCCAAAAAGACTCAAACCCGTTCGAAGATCGCCGCGATGCCCTGGCCGCCGCCGATGCACATCGTCACCAGCGCGTAGCGCCCGCCGGTGCGGTGCAGCTCGGCAATCGCCTTGGTGGTGATGATGGCGCCCGTGGCGCCCACGGGGTGGCCAAGCGAAATGCCCGAGCCGTTGGGGTTGACCTTGGCGGGGTCCAGGCCCAGCTCCTGCACCACGGCGCAGGCCTGGGCGGCGAAGGCCTCGTTGGCCTCGATCACATCCATGTCCTGCACCTGGAGGCCGGTGCGTGCCAGCACCTTCTGCGTGGCGGGCACGGGGCCGATGCCCATGTAGGCCGGTTCCACGCCGGCGTGCGCGTAGCCCACGAGGCGCGCCAGGGGCTTGAGGCCCAGGGCCTGCACGCGGTCGCCGGCGGCCAGCACCACGGCGGCGGCGCCGTCGTTGATGCCCGAGGCGTTGCCGGCCGTCACCGTGCCGCCTTCCTTCTTGAAGGCGGGCTTCATGCCGGCCAGCACATCGAGCGTGGTGGCGGCGCGCACATGTTCGTCTTCCTGGAACAGCACGGTGCCCTTGCGCGTGGCGATTTCCACGGGGACGATCTGCTCCTTGAAGTAGCCGGCGGCGATGGCGGCGGCGGCGCGCTGCTGGCTGGCCAGGGCCAGCTGGTCCTGCATCTCGCGCGAAATCTTGTAGCGCTCGGCCACGTTCTCGGCGGTGATGCCCATGTGCATCTTCTGCCAGGGGTCGTGCAGGATGCCGAGCATGTAGTCGATGCTCTTGGCGTCGCCCATGCGGGCGCCGTAGCGTGCGGCGGTATCGAAGTAGGGGCCCCTGCTCATGGATTCGCTGCCGCCGCCCACGGCCACGTCGCAGTCGCCGTAGCCAATGGCCTGGGCGGCGCTGATGATGGCCTGCAGGCCCGAGCCGCACAGGCGGTTGACGTTGAAGGCGGGCGTCTCGATGGGGCAGCCGGCGTCGATGGCGGCCACGCGGCTCAGGTACGCGTCCTTGGTGTCGGTGGGGATGACGTTGCCCATGACCACATGGCCCACGGCGTCGGGCGCCAGGCCCGAGCGCTGGATGGCGGCCTTCACGGCGGTGGTGGCGAGCTGGGTGTTGGGCACGTCCTTCAGGCTGCCGCCGAAGGTGCCGATGGCGGTGCGGGCGGTGCTGACGACGAAGACGTCACGGCGGGTCATGGCAGAACTCCTGGAAATGAAAAAAAGGGTGCGTTCAGCGGCCCTGGAACCGGGGCTTGCGCTTGTCGACGAACGCTTGCAGGCCTTCGCGCATGTCGGCGGTGTGGGCGCAGGTGTCGAACGACTGGGCCTCGGCCGCCAGTTGCGCGCCCAGGTCGCGGTCAAAGCTGGTGCGCAGCAGGCGGCGCATCTGGCCGTAGGCCTTGGTGGGGCCGTTGGCCAGGCGCTCGGCGAAGGCCTGGGTGGTGCGGTCCAGTTCGGGGGCGGGCACCACGCGGTTGACCAGACCCAGGCGCAGTGCGTCGTCGGCGGTGAACGCGTCGCCCAGCAGCGCAATTTCCAGCGCGTGGCGCAGGCCCACCAGGCGCGGCAGCGCCCACGAGCCGCCGACGTCGCAGCTGGTGCCCAGGTTGATGTAGGCCAGGTTGAACTTGGTGCCGTCGGCGGCCAGCACGAAGTCGCACATCAGCATCAGCGACAGGCCACCGCCCGCCGCTGCGCCATGCACCTGGGCGATGACGGGCGCGTCGATCTGTTGCAGCAGCTGCAGCGTGGCGTTCAGCGGGACCAGCAGGTCGCGTGCGCCCTGGGCCGGGTTGGCGTGCAGCGTGGCCAGGTCGCCCCCGGCAATGAAGGCGCGGCCCGCGCCCTTGAGCACCACGGCGCGCACGCCAGTGTCGGCGGCGATGGCCCGCACCGCAGCGAGCAGGGCCTGGGCCATCGGCAGGTCCAGCGCGTTCAGGGCTTCGGGGCGGTTGAATTGCAGGGTGACGATGGCGCCCTGGCGGGAGACGATCAGGGGAGTGTTGCCGGACATGGTGTGCTACTGAAAAAAAGAGCATTCAGCGGTTTGCTGGAAAACGTTGAAGGCCAATGTGGTTAAAGAATGTGCTCAGACATACAGCGCCTCGATATCGGCGGCGTAGGTCTTGTAAATGCTGGAGCGCCGCACCTTCATGGTGGCGGTGACTTCGCCGTCGTCGTGGTCCAGTTCCTTGGGTAAAAGGTGGAACTTTCGGATCTGCGCCACCTGCGCCAGCTTGGCGTTGCCGGTGGCGATCTCGGCGTCGATGAGTGCGCGCACCTGCGGTGTTTCGACCAGCGAGCGGAAATGCGTGAACGGGATGCGCTGCGCCTCGGCCCATTTGCCCACGGTTTCATAGTCGAGCATGACCAGCGCGCCGACGAACTTGCGCCCCTCGGCCACGATGACGCATTCCTTGATGTAGGGGCTGGCCTTCATCGTGTTCTCGATCTCGGACGGCGTGAGGTTCTTGCCGCCCGCCGTGATCATGATGTCCTTGAGGCGGTCCACGATTTTGAGCTGACCGTCCACCAGGCGCACCACGTCGCCGGTGTGCAACCAGCCGCCGACGATGCTTTGCGCCGTGGCCTCGGGGTTGTTGTAGTAGCCCGCGAACACCATCTCGCCCTTGATCTGGAATTCGCCGCCCATGGCGTCGTCGCCGCTCTTGGCGATGCGCCATTCCACGCCATGCGTGGGCACGCCCACGGTGCCCACCACCACGTCGTCGAGCCTGTGGCCGGTGACCATGCCGGTGGATTCGGTCAGGCCGTAGACCTCGACCAGCGGCACGCCCAGCACGCGGAAGAAGCGCACCACCTCGGGCGGAATCGGCGCGGCGCCTGTCAGTGCCACCTTGGCCTCGCGCAGGCCGAGGAAGTTCTGCAGCGCGCGGAACACCAGCCAGTAGCTGAGGGTGAAGGCCAGCATCTCGCCAAAATTCCAGCGTGCGCGCGGCTTGTCGGCCAGCGGCTGGCAGGCGGCGTAGGCCTTGCGGAACAGCGCGCGGCGCAGGCCGCCGGTTTCCTGCAGCTTGATGCTGATGGCGGCGTGCATCTTCTCCCAGATGCGCGGCACGCCCAGGAACATGCTGGGTGCCACCTCGCGCAGATCCTCCTGCACGGTGCGGATGGATTCGCCGAAGTTGACCTGCGAGCCCACATACACCGGCACGAAGGTGGTGAGCATCTGCTCGGCCACATGGCACAGCGGCAGGTAGGACAGGTGCGTGGTGTCGCGCGAGAGTTCGAGCCGGTCCGCGATGCCAGGCACCACGCCGCGGATGTTGCGGTAGGAAATCATCGCGCCCTTGGGCTTGCCGGTCGAGCCCGAGGTGTAGATCATGAGCCCGATGTCGTCGAGCTGCTGGCGCGCCAGCGCGGCCTCGATGTCCGAGCGCTTGCCGTTGTGCGCGCCGAGTTGTTCCACCTCGTCGAAGGGGATGATGAGGCTGCGCACGGCGGGCGCGAAGCTGCGCAGGCCCTTGGTTTCCATGACCACGATCTTTTTCAGGCGCGGCAGATCGGCCAGGGCGTCGAGCACCTTGTCGGTCTGCTCCTGGTCCTCGCAGACGATGATCTCGATGTCGGCGTGGCCCACCACGTAGGCCACCTCGGGCGAGGGGCTGGTGGGGTACACGCCCACGGTGACGGCGCCGACCAGGCCCGCGCCCATCTGCGTGAGCACCCATTCGATGCGGTTCTCGGAGATCACGCCCACATGGCCGCCCTCGGGCAGGCCCAGGGCGCGCAGGCCCAGGCCGAAGTGGCAGGCCCGCTCGAAATACTGCGCCCAGGTGAAGGGCTTCCAGATGCCGAAATCCTTTTGCCGGATGGCGACGCGCGCGGCATCCTGGCGCGCGCGTTCGCGCAGCATCTGGGGCAGGGTGAGTTCGGGGAGGTTCATGACAGCCATCTTTTGCGGCGCTTGTAGTGCTTGATCTCTTTGAAGCTCTTGGCTTCCCCGGCCCCGCCCATGCCGAGGTAGAACTCGCGCACATCGGGGTCGCCCGCCAGGCGCTCGGCCGAGCCGTCGATGACGATCTTGCCGTTCTCCATGATGTAGCCGCGGTGCGCCACGGCCAGGGCCACGGTGGCGTTCTGCTCCACCAGCAGCATGGAAGTGCCGCGCTCGGCGTTGATGCGCGCGATGATGGTGAAGATGTCTTCGACCAGCTTCGGACTCAGGCCCAGCGAGGGTTCGTCGAGCAGGATGAGCTGGGGCTGGGCGATGAGCGCGCGGCCAATGGCCAGCATCTGCTGCTCGCCGCCCGAGAGGTAGCCTGCCAGGCCTTTGCGGCGCTCGTGCAGGCGCGGGAAGTAGGTATAGACGAGGTCGAAGTCGGGCTTGGGCGCACCGTGCTCTGTGTGCTGGCGGCCCGTCAGCGCATAAGTGGCGGCGACCAGGTTTTCTTCGACCGTCAGGTCCTCGAAAACCCGGCGCCCTTCCATCACATGCGAGAGGCCGTTGCGCACCAGCTGCTGCGGCGCCAGCGCGGCGGTGCTCTGGCCGTTGAAGAGAATGCTGCCGCTTTCCAGCGCGCCGTCCTCCAGCGCCAACAGGCCTGACACCGCCTTGAGCGTGGTGCTCTTGCCCGCGCCGTTGCTGCCCAGCAGCGCCACGATCTGGCCGCGCGGCACGGCCAGCGACAGGCCGCGCAGGGCCTGCACGACCTTGTTGTAGATGACCTCGATGTTGTTGACTTCGAGGACGTGAGCAGCCACGGTTTCGTTCATGGGCATGGGTCTAACGTCGCAACGGGTGTGGAGTCAGCGATGGTCGTGATCGCGAGGCCTGCGCGCGGGGCACCGAGCAAGGGCCGCCCCGCAGCGAGGGTGCCGTCCCCCTTCCCGCAGCGCGCAGCGTTGCGAGAGAAGGGGGAAGCGGCGCAGCCGCTCAGGGGGATGTACCGCATCAGAGCTTGATCCAGTCGGAGGCGGCCACCATTTTTTGAGCTTTCATGTCGGCCTTGTAGACGCGGCCCACGGGAATGGAATTGCCCGTGATGGTGATCGGTACGCCGATCAGGCCACCGGTGTCGAAGTCCTTGAGCGTGTTCAGCGCCGCCTTGAGGTTGGCGCCAGTCATCGGCTTGCCGGCGTCCAGCGTGCGCTTGGCCGATTCGAGGAACAGCATGGCGGCCAGGAAGCCCTGGATGTAGGCCGTGCTCTGGTAATCCGGGCGCATGGCGCGGATCTTTTCCAGCATGGGCGCCTTCTCGGTGTCGTAGTAGTAGCGGAAGGGCATCACGCCCATGAAGCCGTCGCCGTCCGGGCCCATCTTCATGACGGTGGAGCTGTCCATGGTCCAGAAGGTGCCCATCCACTTGCTGGTCATGCCCTGCTGCTTGCCCTGGGTGATGAACTCGGGGATGGGCGCCAGGATGTAGCCGTGGAAGATGGTGTAGTCGGGTGCGGCGCGGCGCAGCTTGATGACTTCGGTGGACACGTCCACGCTGCCGGCGGGCGTCATGAGCTTGACGACGACGTTCAGGCCGAGCTTCCTGGCTTCGGCCTCGCTTTTCTCGATGGGGTCGCGGCCGAACTCGGAGTCGGAATAGACGAAGGCCACCTTGGCGCCGGGTTTTTCCTTGGCGATGTGCTTGAGCAGGATGCTGAACATCTCCGTGTAGTCGGGGCCGACCAGGAACTGGTGGGGGTACTTCTTGGGATCGTTCAGTTCGGAGGCGAACGAGGCGCCCGCCATCAGGATGTTGCCGTTGCGGTCCAGCTCCGGGTTGATGGTCTTGGCGAAGCCCGTGGAGTCGCCGTAGTAGACGTTGACCTTGTTCTGGCTGGTGATCTTCTTGAACGTGGCCACCGACACATCGACCTTGTAGCCCGTGTCCTCGGGCACGTACTTGACCTTGCGGCCCTTGATGCCACCCGCGTCGTTGACGATCTTCACGTAGTCCTGGATGCCGGCGTTGATGCCCACGCCTGCGAAGGCGAAGACGCCCGTCATGGGGATGGAGCCACCGATGACGATCTCTTCGGCGCCCTGCGCGAGCACCGACAACGGGTGCGTGAGCGCGGCGGCGCCTGCGGCTGCGGCTGCGGCGCCCAGCATCAGGCTGCGGCGCCGGGGGGAAATGCGTTGCTGGTCCATGCTTGTCTCCTTCGGTTGTGATGTAGTGGCAGGAAAGCGGGGTGTGGTGGCTTCAGTTGCGGAAGGGCCACAGGTGGAAGAAGCGGCGGACGCGCCGCCACACTTCGGCCAGGCCGTGCGGCTCGAACACCAGAAAACCGATGATCAGCAGACCGAAGATGATGGTGCGCACGGGCGAGAGGAACACCGTGTATTCGGTGCTGTTGGGCAGCAGGTCGAACACCAGCTTGAGCAGTTCGGGCACCATGGTCATGAACACCGCGCCGAGGATGCCGCCGAGGATGGAGCCCATGCCGCCGACGATGATGGCCGCGAGAAAGAAGATGGACATCAGCAGCGGAAAGCTCTCGGGCGTGACCACGCGGAAGAAGTAGGCCCATAGGCCGCCCGCCACGCCGGCATAGAACGACGACAGGCCGAACGACAGCAGCTTGTAGCGCAGCAGCGGAATGCCCAGCACCTCGGCCGAGATGTCGCGGTCGCGGATGGCGATGAAGGCGCGGCCGATGCGCGTGCGGAACAGGTTGGCCGCGCCCAGCAGCATGAGGATGGTGACGGGAACGATCAGCCAGTACAGGCGGAACGAGGTGTCCAGCGGCAGGCCGAACAGGCTGGCGGGCGGCACGCTCAGGCCGCCGGTGCCGCCGGTGAACTTCCAGTTGGCAAAGATGAAGTGCGCGATGAACGATGCCGCGATGGTGGCAATGGCCAGGTACAGCCCCTTGACGCGCAGCGACGGAATCCCCACCACCAGCCCGCCCAGCATGGCGACAAATCCGCCGGCCAGCAGGTTGAGCAGGAAGGGTGTGCCCAGGCGCGTTTCCAGCACCGCAACCGTGTAGGCGCCCAGCCCCATGAAGGCCGCCTGGCCCAGGCTCACCAGCCCGGTGTGGCCCGTGAGGATGTTGAGCCCCGTGGCACTGGCCACATTGATGCTGACCAGGCAGGCGAGGTAGAGCCAGTAGTCGCTGGCCATGAAGGGGAACAGCACGAGCAGCGCGGCGGCCACGGCCAACCATGCCTTTTGCGTGCGCGAGTCGAACAGCGCGGCGTCGGCGACATAGGTTTCCTTGAGGGTTCCGATACGCATCAGAGTCTCTCTATCTCGTGGGTGCCGAACAGGCCATAGGGGCGGACCATGAGGATGCCGACCAGCACGATGAAGGTGGCGAGCAGCTTGTATTCGCCGCCCAGGTAGGCACCGGCCAGGGCTTCGACCAGGCCGATGCACAGGCCGCCGACGAGCGCGCCCAGCACGCTGTCGAGCCCGCCGACGATGACGACGACCAGCACCGACAGGCCGAACACGCCCATGCTGGACGAGATGCCGCCGATCGAGCCGACGATGACCCCGGAGATGGCCGCCAGCATGGCCGACGCCACCCAGGCCAGCGAGAACACGCGCGGCACGTTGATGCCCACGGAATACGCCGCGGCCTGGTCGCTGGCCGTGGCGCGCAGCGCCACGCCGCCGCGCCAGAAGCGGAACACCAGCAGCACGGCGGCGATGAACAGCACCGCGATCACCGCGCCCCAGAACACCTTGGGTGCGAGGAAGGCATCGCCCACCATGATGGGCTGCGTGGGCATGAAGTCGGGCAGGCGGCGTTGGTCGGCGCTCCAGATCATTTCGACCAGGCCCACCAGCACCGAGCCCAGGCCCACCGTGACCATGAAGACCGAGATGGGCGGCTCACCCAGCAGCGGCCGGATCATGGTGCGCTCGATCAGCGCGCCCAGCAGGCCAGTGCCGAGCACGGCGGCCGGAATGGCCAGCCACAGCGGCAGCGCCATCATGGAGGCAAAGGTGAAGAACAGGTAGGCGCCCACCATCAGCAGCTCGCCGATGGCGATGTTGACCACGCGCGTAGCCTTGTAGACCATCACGAAGGCCAGCGCCGCCAGGGCGTAGAGGCCGCCGCTGGCAATGCCGGTGAGGCTGATCTCGAACAGATAGGCCCAATCCATCATGCGGCTCCTTGCGCGGTGGTGGCACCCGCCTGCAGCTTGCGGCGCAGGTCACCCACGTCGCCCGAGCCGAGGTAGGCGCGGTTGACCTCGGGGTCGGCCTGCACCACGGCGGGCGTGCCCTGCGCGATCACCTGGCCGAAGTTGAGCACCACCACGTGGTCGGACAGGTCCATCACCATGCCCATGTCGTGCTCCACCATCAGCACCGTCACGCCCCATTCGGCGCGCACGTCGAGGATGAAGCGCGCCATGTCTTCCGTCTCCTCGCGGTTCATGCCGGCCACGGGCTCGTCGAGCATCAGGATCTCGGGCTGCATGGCCAGGGCACGCGCCATTTCCACGCGCTTTTGCAGGCCGTAGGGCAGGGCCGCGACTGGCGCGTGGCGTATGTGGTCGATTTCGAGGAAGTCGATGATGCGCTCCTCGATGTCGCGGCGCAGCTCGGCCTCTTCGCGGCGTGCGCGGCCCATGTACAGCAGCGCGTCGAATACGTTGGTCTGGAGGTGCGCGTGGCGGCCGAGCTTGATGTTGTCGAGCACTGTCATGCCGCGGAACAGTGCGATGTTCTGGAAGCTCCGCCCCAGGCCCATGCGGGCGCGCTGCGGCGCGGGGATGCGCGTGATGTCCTGGCCCTTGAACCGGATGCTGCCTTGTGACGGCCGGTAGAAGCCCGAGATGGTGTTGAACAGCGAGGTCTTGCCGGCGCCGTTGGGGCCGATCACGGCGGTGATGGTGCCTGGCTGCACATCCAAGCCCACGCCCGACAGCGCCTTCACGCCACCAAAGGTGAGCGTGACGCCATCGACCTCCAGCAGGGGGGCGGTGGCAGGGCCACGGGGTTGGTTGGTCTCCATCGGGCTCTTATGCGGGTTTGTTCGCACCTGTAGATTTCTACTTTTACGTAAACTGTTTACTCACGAGTAGATTCTTGGGTCAGCCACCTTCCCCGGGCATCGGTAGTTTCCCGATGCGATAAGCACCATGAACCCAGCAACGGCCGCCAAGACCCCGAAGATCCCCAAGAAGACGGCATCGGCCGTGGCATCGCCCTGGGCTACCGCCCCCGATCGAGAGCAGCAGCGCGAGGCCAAGCGCCAGGCCGTGCTGCAGGCGGCCGCGCAGTTGTTCAACGAGCGCGGGTTTCACGCCACCTCGCTCGACGACATCGCCGCGCGGCTTCATGTGACCAAGCCCACGCTGTACTACTACGTGAAGAACAAGGACGAGATCCTGCTGCAGTGCGTGAGCCAGGGGCTGCAGATGACGCTGGAAGGCATCGAAGCCTCGCGCCAGGCCGGTGGCAACGCGGTGGACCAGCTGCGCGCCTGCATGCAGGTGTATGCCGACATCGTGATGCAGCCCTTTGGCATGTGCCTGATCCGTGTGGGTGACGAAGAGGTGCCCGAGCCCAGCCGCACGGAGCTGCGCCGCATGAAGTCCGAGATCGACCAGGCTTTCAGGCGTCTGGTGGCCCAAGGGGTGCAAGAGGGTTCGCTGCAGCCGTGCGACCCGAAGATGACGGCCTTTGTGATCGCCGGCGCCCTGAGCTGGATCGGCCGCTGGTACCAGCCCGGCGGCGAATACACGCCCGAGCAGGTGGTGCAGCAATGCATTGCCACGCTGTGCGAGGGGGTGCTGCGGCGACCCGAGCCGCTGACGGCCGTTCCCGCCAAGCGCGGGGCTGCTCCTGCCGTGGCGCGCAGGACAGCCATCAGGTGAGCTGTAGGCGCCGATTGCGGTAGGGGGCGGTTTTACGGACGTTTTCGTGAAAAGCGCAAAACGCTATCGATACAGTAATTTTTTGGGCAGCGCATCGGGTGATTCGGGCGCTGCCGCCAGGTCGTCCAATATCGGGCAATCGGGCCGGTCGTTGCCCTGGCAGCACGACACCAGGGTTTGCAGCGTGCGCTGCATGGCCTGCATGGCGGCGATGCGGGCCGCCAGGTCGTCGATGTGGCCCTGGGCTATGCGCTTGACGCTGGCGCTGGCGCGTCCCTTGTCCTGCCACAGCGCCAGCAGTTCGCGGATTTCTTCCATGGCAAAGCCCAGCGTGCGGGCGCGCCCGATGAAGCGCAGCGCGTGCACGTCGGCCTCGGTGTATTGGCGGTAGCCGCTGTCGGTGCGGCCCACGGGGGGCAGCAGGCCCAGCGATTCGTAGTGGCGCACCATGCGCGCCGATACGCCGGCGCGCCGGGCGGCCTCGCCAATGGGCACGGGCCAGCCTGGGGTGGGGGTCATGCGGTGACCTGGTAGCCCTCTTCGGCAATGGCGGCGGCCAGGGCCTCGCGGGGCTGGGTGCTGTCGATATCGACGCGGTTTTGTGCGCGGTCGATGCGCACGGTGGCGGCGGGGTCGAGCTGCTGCACGGCCTGGGTGACGGCGCGTTCGCAGTGGCCGCAGGTCATGCCCTGGACTTGAAGGGTGTATTGCATGCGATTTCTCCGGTGAAAAAATGACGACACCGATATGGTGAACCTTGACATGGTGGCATAGTCAAGAACCGATGAAAGCACTGGTGGCGGCGCGGTTGTTCGCTGCACTGACTTGACCTTGCCATCATGGCAAGGATTACGGTAACCCTTTATGAACACAACTGCCACTCCCCCCGAACCGCTGGACACCCTGGACCTGGGCATCGGCGGCATGACCTGTGCCAGCTGCGTGGGCCGCGTCGAGCGCGCGCTGCGCAAGGTGCCGGGCGTGCAGGATGCCACCGTGAACCTGGCCACCGAGTCGGCGCGCATCGTCTATGGGGTGCCGCCCGATGCGACAGGCCCGGCCATGGATGCCCTGCTGCGCCGCGCCGTGCGCAATGCGGGCTACGAGCCGCGCGCGGCAGGGCAGGACGATGCGCCCGAAGACCTGTCGCCCTGGGCCGGCTTTTTGCCGGTGGGCGTGGGCCTGCTGCTGTCGGCCCCGCTGGTGCTGCCCATGCTGGGCGATCTGTTCGGCCAGCACTGGATGCTGCCGGCCTGGGTGCAGTTTGCGCTGGCCACCCCGGTGCAGTTCATTCTGGGGGCGCGGTTCTACAAGGCGGGCTGGTATGCGCTGAAGGCGCTGACGGGCAATATGGATCTGTTGGTGGCCATTGGCACGTCGGCGGGCTGGGGCTTGTCGATGTGGCTGTGGCTGACGGCGCACGAGGGGCATGCGCCGCACCTGTACTTCGAGGCGTCTGCCGTGGTGGTCACGCTGGTGCTGCTGGGCAAGTGGCTGGAGGCGCGCGCCAAGCGCCAGACCACGGCGGCCATCCGCGCGCTGCACGCGCTGCGCCCCGATGTGGCCCACATGCTGGGGCGTGACGGCGAGGTGGATGTGCCGGTGGCCGAGGTGATGGCGGGCGACCGGCTGGTGGTGCGCCCGGGCGAGCGCATTCCGGTGGATGGCCGCATTCTGGAGGGCCACACCCAGGTGGACGAGTCCATGCTCACCGGCGAACCCCTGCCCGTGACGCGCGAGGTGGGCGCGCCGCTGACCGGCGGCTCCATCAATGGCGACGGCCGGGTGGTGATGCAGGTCTCGGCGGTGGGTGCCGAGACGGTGCTGTCGCGCATCATCCGCCTGGTCGAGGATGCGCAGGCCGCCAAGGCGCCCATCCAGCGCCTGGTCGATCAGGTGTCGGCGGTGTTCGTGCCGGTGGTGCTGGTGGTGGCGCTGGCCACGCTGCTCGTCTGGCTGTGGACGGGCACGGGTTTCGAGGCGGCAGTGATCCACGCCGTGGCCGTGCTGGTGATTGCCTGCCCCTGCGCGCTGGGACTGGCCACGCCGGCGGCCATCATGGCGGGCACTGGGGTGGCGGCGAAGCACGGCATTCTCATCAAGGACGCGCAGGCGCTGGAGCTGGCGCACAAGGTGGATGTGGTGGCCTTCGACAAGACCGGCACCCTCACCGTGGGCCGGCCCCGGCTGACCGCCTTCGAGGTGGCGCCGGGCCAGGACGAGGCGGCCGTGCTGGCGGCCGTGGCCAGCGTGCAAAGCGGCAGCGAGCACCCGCTGGCCCGGGCCGTGGTGGCGGCTGCGCAAGAGCGCGGCCTGCAGCCCGTGGCGCCCGACGGCGTGCGCGCCGCGCCGGGGCGCGGCACCGAGGGCGAGGTGCAGGCGCGCAGCTACCTGGTGGGCAGCCTGCGCTGGATGGCCGAACTGGGTGTGGGGCTGGGTGCGCTGGCGGTGCGGGCTGCCGAGTTGCAGAGCACGGGCGCCACGGTGTCGGCCCTGGCCGAGCGCACCACCGACGGGCTGGCCCTGCGCGCCATTCTGGCTTTTGGCGATGAGCCCAAGGCTGGCGCGCGCGAGGCGCTGGCGGCCCTGCGCGCCCTGGGCGTGCGCACGGTGATGGTTTCGGGCGACAACCGGGGCGCGGCCGAGGCCATGGCCCGGCGCCTGGGGCTGGACCCCGATGCGGGCGAGGTGATGGCCGAGGTGCTGCCGGGCGACAAGGCGGCCCGCGTGCAGGCGCTGCAGGCCGGGGGCCACACCGTGGCCATGGTGGGCGACGGCGTGAATGACGCGCCCGCCCTGGCCGCCGCCGATGTCGGCATGGCCATGGGCAACGGCACCGACGTGGCCATGCACGCCGCCGGCATCACGCTGATGCGCGGCGACCCGATGCTGGTGGCGGCGGCCCTGGACATCTCGCGCCGCACGGTGGCGAAAATCCGGCAGAACCTGTTCTGGGCCTTTGTCTACAACGTGGCCGGCATTCCGCTGGCGGCGCTGGGCTACCTGAACCCGGTGGTGGCGGGCGCGGCCATGGCGCTGAGTTCGGTGAGCGTGATGGCCAATGCGCTGTTGTTAAAACGCTGGCGAATGTAAGAATTTCCGGTCGCCCAGGCGGCGGTTCACCATCCGCTGAACGAATGGTGGGGCAATGGAATCAATGGTCGCGTCCAGCGATGAGCACGGCATTCGTGCCGCCGAAGGCGAACGAATTGGACAAGGCATAGCGCAGTTGCGGTGCGTCGCGTGCGGCGCCACGCACCAGATCCAGCCTGAAGGCCGGGTCGGCCCCTGATAGATGCGCCGTGGGCGGCAGGCAACGCCTCTCCAGGGCACGCAGCACGGCCACCATTTCCACCGCCCCGCCCGCGCCCAGCAAGTGGCCGTGGATGGCCTTGGTCGAGCTCACGGGCGTTGTGTTGCCGAACACCTCGGCCACGGACTGCGCTTCTGCGGCATCGCCCGCCAGGGTTGCCGTGCCATGGGCATTGATATAGCCAATGTCCGAAGGGGCCAGCCCCGCATCCTGCAGTGCGGCACGCATGGCGCGGGTCTGGCCTGCGGCCTGTGGCTGGGTGATGTGCATGGCGTCGCAGTTGGTGGCATAGCCGGCCAGGAAGAGTGGCGAGCGTGCGCCGCGCGCCTGCGCATGCGCTTCGGATTCCAGCACCAGCGCCGCCGCGCCTTCGCCCAGGGCGAAGCCCGCGCGGTCGGCAGAGAACGGACGACAGGCCGTGGCGGCATCGGCATCCTCGCGCAGCGGCGCAAGCACGCGCATGGCATGCCAGCTGGCCAGAACACCCGGGGTCAGCATGGCCTCGTGTCCCCCGGCGATGGCGATGTCGATCCAGCCGGCGCGCAGGGCCCGCAGCGCCTCGCCAATGGCCACGGCGGAAGAGGCGCAGGCACAGGCGTAGGTGAGCGATGCCCCCCGGGCGCCGTGGCGCAGTGCCAGTTCGGCTGCGGCGGCGTTGGGCATGGTAGTGAGCACCGTGGTGGGGCGCATTCGCCGGTGCTGGCCATAGAGCGCCTGGCAGGTGGCATCGAAGCTGGCCGAGCCGCCCATGCCGCTGCCCCAGAAGATCCCCAGCCTTTGCGGGTCTGTTGCCCCGAGGTCCGCGGCCTGCAGGGCCGACTGGGCCGCGGCCAGGGCCATGGCCGTGCCGCGGTCCACCGGCAGGTTGGAAGGTGCGCGTGCCGCGCTTTCGTCGAATGCGCATGGCGCCACGGGCAGCAGCATGGGGTCCAGACCGGGCAGGGTCAGTGCATGCGCCCGCACCGAGGAGTGCCCACGGAACAGGCGGTCATCGAACGGCGTCAGTTCGTTGCCCAGTGGCGTGACGATGCCGTAGCCCGCGATGCGTACCGGCCTGTTCATGCGCCGGTACCGGTGGCGGGTGCAGCCTGCAGCGCCTCGATCACATCGCAGACATGCTGCAGGGTGATGCCGCCCTGGCGGGGGTCGAGCAGGTCTTCGGGGATGCGCAGGTGAAATGTGTCTTCGGCGTTGAAAACGAACTCCATGAGCGACAGGGAATCCAGTCCGATCTCTTCCAGGCAGATGCCGGGGCTCAGCCGGGCCGGGTCGACGTGGAATTTCTGCTCCAGCATGGAGCACAGGGTGGTGTAGGTATCGGTGTGCATGGTGATTGGCGTGGAAGCCACGGCAACGCTCTTCAGGGCGCGGTGGCAAGGGATGAAGGCGCCACCCGGTCCGGTCCGGGAGCGGCGTGGGGCTGCACCACGAATGCGGCGGTTTCGCTGGCGACCTGCTGGCGGTCGTTGTCGATGCAAACCATGTGGTAGCTGTTGTCCAGCACCAGGGTGCGCAGGCGGGATGCGCCCAGCCCCCGGGCAAGCAGGTCGAGGTTGGCCAGGCTGGCTACCTCGTCTTCGCGGGCATGGATGGCCAGCACACGCGGGCATTGCACCCGTCCCAGGTGGTTGCGCACATGCCGGATCAAGCGGTCGTGTTCGCGCAGGTGGCCTATGCCCAGTACGGCCGCGCCGGCGCACGAGATGCGGCGCTGCTGGAGCTCGCGTTCGATCCAGGCGCGCACGCGCTCGTTCTTCACGCCATAGGGCGGGCGTTCGCGGTAGCTCCACCAGCGGCCCAGCGGCGTGTACAGCGCCAGCGGCAGCAGCCACTGGGTGCGCGGAATGGCCCAGCCGTCGAAGCGCAGCGTGGTGGACATGAGCACCATGGCGTCTATCCGCGTGCCGCAGTGGATGGCCGCGCCCAATGCGAGCGATGCGCCGGCCGAGATGCCCACGAGCGCCACGCGCGCATGCGTGCGCCGCAGCGCGTCCACCTCGGCTTCGATGGCAGCGATCCATGTGTGCCAGGCGCTGGCCCGCTGCACAGGGGCCGTCGGGTCGAACGAGTACCCCGCAATGCGCAGCGCCACCACCGTGCACCCCGCCGAACGCAGCGCCGGATGCAGGGACATCAGTTCGTCGGGGGTGCTGCACAAGCCATGCAGCAGCAGCACGGCGGTGCCCTGCGTCATGTGATGGCTCCGGGTTCGCCGGTGGCGGGGGTCTGCCTGCGGGGCGCAAACCACGCCACATACAGCGCTGGCAGCACCACCAGGGTCAGCAGCGTGGCCGTCACCAGGCCGCCGATCACCACGATGGCCAGGGGGCGCTGCGTCTCGGCGCCGATCTCGTGCGACAGCGCCATGGGCAGCAGGCCCAGCATGGCCAGCAGCGCCGTCATGAGCACCGTGCGCAGGCGCTGCATGGAACCCTGGCGCACGGCCTCGACCACGCCCATGCCGCTGGCCTGCAGCTGCTGGTAAACCGACAGCATCACCACCCCGTTGAGCACGGCCTGCCCGGACAGCGCGATGAAGCCGATGGCTGCCGACACCGACAGAGGAATGCCGAACACCCACAGCGCGACAAAGCCGCCGACGAGTGCCAGTGGCACGTTGATGAGGATCAGAGAGGCCGTCTTGAACGACTTGAAGGCGTCGAACAGCAGCACGAAGATCAGCAGCAGCGAGATCGGCACCACGACCGACAGGCGCTTCATGGCGCGTTCCTGGTTCTCGAACTCGCCCGACCAGTTGAGCTGGTAGGTGTCGGGAATCTCCACGTTGCGCGCCACGCGCTCTTTCATGTCGGCCACTACGGAGCCCATGTCGCGGCCCTGGATGAAGATGCCGATGGCGGTGGTGCGCCGCCCGGCCTCGCGGGCGATGTTCATGGCGCCCATGCCCTCGCGGATGTTGGCCACGGCCGAGAGCGGCACGTAGCCGCCGTCGGAGGTGGCAATCGGCGTGCGTGGCAGGTTGGCGATGACGCGCTCGTCCTTGGGCAGGCGCACGGCCACGGCGAACTTGCGTTCGCCCTCCCACAGGCTGGTGGCGGCCTTGCCGGCGAGCGCCGCCTCGATCACGTCCTGCACGTCACCCACGTTCAGGCCGTAGCGCGCGGCGCGGTCGCGGTTGATTTCGATGAGCAGCTGCGGCACCTGGCCGTCGCGGTCGATCTCGGCACGCGCCACGCCCTGCACCTGCTTGATCTCGCGCGCTATTGAATCGGTGATGCGCTTCATCTCGGCAAGGTCATCGCCCGCGAGCTTGATCACGATCTGGCCCTTGATCTGCGAGATGGATTCGAGCACGTTGTCGCGGATGGGCTGGGAGAAGGCCGGGTCGATGCCGGGGATGCCAGAGAGTGCGCGGCTCATCTCCTCGGTGATCTTCTCGCGCGTCATACCGGCGCGCCATCGGTCCTCGGGCTTCACGTCCACGAAGATTTCGGCCATGGAGATGGTCTTGGGGTCGGTTCCGTCCTCGGGCTGGCCGGCCTTGGAGACCGTGGTGTTGACCTCGGGCACCGTGAGCAGCGCCTTGCGCGCCATGCGCAGGATGCGCGTGGCCTCCTCGCTCGATACCGTGGGGGAGAGCGCGAAGTTGACCCAGGTGGTGCCCTCGTTGAGTTCGGGCAGGAATTCCGAACCCAGGCGCGAGGCCACCACGCCCGACAGGCCAAAGGCGGCCAGGGCGATCACCACCACCTTGCGGCGGTGTATGAGGGCCCAGTCGAGGATGGGCGCGTAGATGCTCTTGGCCGTGTGCACCACGCGGTTGTCGCCATGCGGCAGGCGGCGCTTGAGCATCCAGTAGGCCAGGAGCGGCACCAGCGTGAGCGAGAAGATCAGCGAGCCCACGAGCGCCATGGTCACCGACAGCGCCATGGGCTGGAAGATGCGCCCCTCGTGGCGTTGCAGCGCGAAGATCGGGATATGCGCCGCGATGATGATGAGCATGGAGAACAGCGTGGGCCGGCCGACCTCGTTGGCGGCGTCGATGATGACGTCGCGCCGGTCGCGCTCGTCCATGTCCTCGCCGCGCTCGGCCAGGCGGTGCATGATGTTCTCGACCACGATCACCGCGCCGTCCACGATGATGCCGAAGTCCATGGCGCCCAGGCTCAGCAGGTTGGCCGGCACGCCCATGACCTTCAGGCCCATGAAGGTGGCGAGCAGCGACAGCGGGATCACCACCACCACGGCCAGGCTGGCGCGCAGGTTCGACAGGAAGATGTAGAGCACGAGCGACACGAGCAGCGCGCCTTCCACGAGGTTGCGGAACACCGTGGTCAGCGTCTTGTCCATGAGCCAGGTGCGGTCGTAGAAGGGCACGATCTGCACGCCCGGCGGCAGGCCGCGCGCATTGAGCGCCGCGATCTTGTCCTTCACGCCCTTGAGCACCACGCTGGGGTTCTCGCCCTTGCGCATGATGACGATGCCGGTGACCACGTCGTCGTCCAGATCCTGGCCCACCACGCCCAGGCGCGGCACGGCGCCGGTCTTCACCTCGGCGATGTCGCGGATCAGGATGGGCGTGCCGCCATGCGCGGCCACGACGATGCGGCCGATGTCGTCGGCCGACTGCAGCAGGCCGATGCCGCGGATGGTGTACTGCTGCGCGCCCTGGGCCACGTAGCTGCCACCGGCGTTGGCGTTGCCGCGCCCCAGTGCATCGAGCAGGTTCTGGAAGGTGACCTTGTAGGCGCGCAGCTTGTCGAGGTCGGGCTGCACCTCGTACTGCTTGATGGCGCCGCCCATGGCCACCACGTCGGCCACGCCGGGCACCTGGCGCAGCGCGCGCTCCACGGTCCAGTCCTCGATGGTGCGGATTTCGGTGGTAGAGAGGCCGTCACCCTTGAGGCGGTAGCGCATGATCTCGCCCACGGGTGTGGCGTTGGGAGCGATATTGGCCTGCACGCCGGGCGGCAGGTCCACACTGGAGAGGCGCTCGGCGATCTGCTGGCGCACGATGTTGACGTTGGCCGCGTCGTCGTAGGTGACCACGCTGAACGACAGGCCGAACTGTGTGTGCGAGAACACGCGGATCGAGTTGGGCAGGCCCGCCAGCGCCACCTCGATGGGCAGCGTCACCTGCTTTTCCACCTCTTCGGGCGCGCGGCCAGGGTACAGCGCGATCACCGTGACCTGGGTGTCGGTCACGTCGGGGAAGGCCTCGACGGACAGGCTCTTGAACGCAAAGAAGCCGGCTGCAGCAAACAGCAGCGTGCCCAGGACGATGAACAGCGGCTGGTGCAGGGCGTATTGGATCAGGCGCTTCATTGGTGCGCGCCCTTCTTCATGGCCGCTTCTTCCTGGGCGGATTGGAACTGCCGCGCCAGCAGCAGCACGTTCTGCGTGACGATTTTTTCACCCGCGGCCAGGCCAGTGGCCACCACCACGTCGCGCGGGCCTTCGTGGCCCAGCGTGACGGTGCGCGGCTCGAACACGCCGGGCTCGCGCTGCACGAAGACGGTGTGGACCTTGCCATTGAGCGTCACGGCCTCGGCCGGCACCACGACTCCGCTGCGGCGGCTCTCGTTCACATGCGCGGTGGCCAGCATTTCGGCCTTGAGGCGGCGGTCGGCGTTGGGCACCATGCCGCGCACCTTCAGTGTGCGCGTGGTGGGGTCGATGGCGTCGGCCGTGGCCATCACGCGGCCCGTGAAGGTCTCGCCCGGGTAGGCGGGCACTTGCAGTGTGAAACCGTCTCCGGGGCGCAGCGAGGCGAGGTCGCCTTCGCGCGCATCGATCTGCACCCACAGCGAGGAGGGATCGGTCACCACGAACAGCGCGGGCGCACCGGGGCCCGACTGGTCGGGTCGCAGTTCCTGGCCGGGGTTGAGGTTGCGCTCGACCACCACGCCGCCCATGTTGGCCGAGATGGCGAGTTGCTGGTTCACGGTGGTACCGCCGCCATACAGGCTGGTGCGGGCGGCGGCTCGGGCCACCTCGGCCTGGGCGCGCGCGGCGTCGGCCTCGGTCTGTTCCAGGTCCTTGCGGGCCACGATGCCGGCCTCGAACAGCTCGCGCTGGCGGCGCAGTGCCTGCTGCGCGAGTACCTGGTCGGCATGGGCCTTGGCGGTATCGGCCTGGGCCTGGCCAAAATCGGGCGAGGCCAGCAGGGCCAGCGGGCTACCCGCTTTCACTGTCTGGCCCAGGTCGGCACGGATGGCCGCCACGCGGCCCGCGAACGGCGGGTAGATGCGCTGGGTGCGCTCTTCGTTCCAGACCAGCTTGGCAGGCAGGTCGATGACGATCTCCTTGGCGGGCTGGGCGTCGCTCACCCGCAGCAGGGCGAGCTGTGGATGGTCGGCTGGAAAGCGCAGCTGCGCTCCCTGCACGACGGGAGGTGCGGCTTCGGCGGGGGCTGCTGCGGGGGCGGTGGCTTCACCGCAGCCGGCCAGCAAGGCGCTGCATCCCAGGGCCAGGGCGAGCAGGCTGCGGGTGGTGATGGAGCGCGAGGAGGCGTTGCGCACGCGCAGGTGGAAGGTGAAAGAGTGCACCATGGGTGGGTCCAGGCAAAGAGAAAGATCAGGGGGCCACAGACAGCGTCTGTGGCTGCGTGCGCAACTGCCAGGCGCCGAGGGCCTTGGCGTGTTCGAGGCGGGCGGAGAGCGCTTCCAGCGCGGTGGCGCGCAGGGTTCGGCGGGCGTCGAGCAGGTCGGTGAGCGAGGTGGCGCCCTTGGCGTAGGCGAGTTCGGCGCTTTGCGCCACCTGGCGTGCGCGCGGCAGGATGCCGTTGTCGAAACTGGCGCTGCGCTGCGCGGTACCAGCCGCAGCCTGCTGCAGGTGTTGCAGGTCGAGCTGGGCCAGGCGGCGGGTCTTTTCGAGGGTGTCCTGGGCCTGGGTGTATTCGGCCTGGGCGCGGCCGATCTCGCCTTCGTAGCGGTAGCCCCACTGCAGCGGCACCGAGACGCGCAGTTCTACCAGGCGGTTCGACGTGCCCGGGAAGTGGTCGTACGAGGCGCCGACCGTCCAGTCGGCCTTGCGCAGGGCACTGGCGTGGTCCAGCGCGGCCTGGGCAGCCTGGACGCGGGCCGTGGCCGCGCGCACGTCGGCACGCGCTTCGACCCAGGCGGCCAGGTCACCGCCCGGACCGTTGGGGTCTGACAGGGTGGGCCAGTCGGCCTCCGAGGCCTCCAGTCCGACGCCACGGCCGATCACCTGTGCCAGTGCCAGGGCGGCGTTTTCCTTGTCGAGCAGCGCTGTCTGCGTGTCGGCGCGGGCGCGTTCTGCCTCGATGCTGGTGCGTGCGGCATCCTGCACCGACAGGTCGCCGGCCTGCACGCGCCGCTGGGCCAGGCGTGCCAGTTCCTTGGCACTGCGCTCCATCTCGGCGGTCTCCCGCGCACGCTGCTGGGCGGCCAGCAGGTCGTAATAGGCGGCCAGCGCGGCCTGCAGCTGCTGGACCTGCACCTCGTTCACATCGGCCTGGGCCGCATCGGCGTTGCGCTGGGCGGCCAGCGTGCGCAACGCCCGCTTGTTGCCGCGCTCCCAGGTCCAGTCGATGCCGATGGATTTGTCGATGCGCTTGCGCGTCAGCAGGTTGCCGCCGCCGATGCCGTTCTGCAGGTCGATGGAGGCGGTCTTGGCGCTCAGCACGGGGGCGGGCGCATGGTCGGCGCTCAGGATGTCGGAGCGGGCTGCGGCCAGCGCGTGGCGCGCCAGCGCCACATCGCTGTTGTCGCGTGCCGCTGCCAGCGTCTGTGCCAGCGTGAGGGCGGCGGGGGCGGGCGTGCTTTGCTGGGCCCAGCCGGCCAGGGGGCTGACCAGCGCGGCGATGAAGATCAACTGTCGTATGCTCATCCTCCGTTTATCGTTGTGCCTGCCTGACCGCCGCCTGACCTGGGCCCTGCGTAAAAATGCGTATCCCCATTACCCGAGTGCCCCCGCGCCCATGCGAATCCTGGTTGTAGAAGACGATGCCGTGCTGCGTGGTGTGATGCTGCGCAGCCTCACCGATGCAGGGCACCGGGTGGATGCCGCCGCCAGCGTGGCCGAGGCCCAGCACTTCTGGCGGGTACAAACCTTCGATGCCGTGCTGCTGGACCTGACCTTGCCGCTGGACGCTGTACCGGACAGCCTGATGGGCAGCGGCCTCACGGCGCTGCGCATGGCGCGTGCGCGCGGCGACCGCACGCCGGTCCTGGTGTTGACGGCCCGCGACCGTACCGATGAGCGCATCGCCGGGCTCGATGCGGGGGCCGACGACTACCTGGGCAAGCCGTTCGATCTGGCCGAAGTGGAGGCCCGGCTGCGTGCCCTGGTGCGGCGCACCCAGGGCACCGGCGATCGCACCGCGGCGGGCGCACTGGTGCTGGACCGGCGCGCCCGCCGCTTCACGCTGCATGGCACGCTGCTGGAGTTGCCGGCGCGTGAGTTCGAGGTGCTGTGGGAGCTGATGACGCCGCCGGGCCATGTGGTCAGCAAGCGCAAGCTGTCCGACAAGCTGTCCAGCTTTGATGATTCCCTGGGGGACAATGCGCTCGAGGCCTTTATCTCGCGCCTGCGCAAGAAACTGGCCGGCAGCGCCGTCAGCATCCGCACCTTGCGCGGGCTGGGCTACATGCTGGAAGCAGACCCGTTGACCACGCCATGAGCCGGCCTGCCGATCCACCCCGGCCTTTGGCCCCTCTGGACCCGTTGCCCGTGCCGCCCGCACCCTCGTTGCGCGCGCGGCTGCTGCGCCACGTGCTGCTGCCGCTGGGCCTGACCTGGCTGGCGGGCACGGTGGCATCGGTGCTGGTGGCCAACAGCTTCACGCAGCGGGCGTTCGACCGCTCCTTGCTCGACGATGCGTATGCCGTGGCCACCAATGTGCGGGTGGTGGACGATCAACTCGCTTTCACGTTGTCGGTCCGCGAGATCAAGGCGGTGCTGTTCGACCAGGCGGAGACGGTGTACTTTGCGGTGTTGCGCCCTGACGGCTCGGTGCTGGCGGGTTGGTCCGATCTGCCGGTGTCGCCCCCGCGCGGAGACGACGTCTATCGCTTTTCCGACATCCAATACCACGGCCGCTCGCTGCGCGCCGTGCGCCTGCAGCGGACCACGCCGCAGCCCTTCGAGGTGGTGACGGCCCAGACCGTGCTGGGACGCAGCGCCATGCTGCGCAGCGTGCTCCTGTATTCGGTGGTTTCGCAGCTGCTGCTGTTGCTGGTGCTGGCCGTGTGGCTGCGGCGGGCCATTCAGCGCGACCTGCAGCCCCTGGCGGACTTTCAGCATGCGCTGGACCGGCGCGATGTGCGCGACCTGGCGTCCGTGCCCGTGGATGCCTCCACACGTGATGTGCAGCGCCTGGGCGCCTCGGTGAACGACCTGCTCGACCGCGTGGCCCAGGGCGTGCAGGCGCAGCGGGAATTTGCCGGCAACGTGGCGCACGAGCTGCGCACGCCGCTGGCGGGCATCCGCGCCCTGGCCAGTTACGGCCTGGCGCAGAAGGATCCCGCCGTCTGGCGGGAGCAGCTGGCGGGCATCGTGGACAGCCAGGCGCGCGCCAGCCACCTGGTGGACCAGTTGCTGGCCCTGGCCCTGGCCGATGAGGCGCGCCACGCCATCCCGCGCGGGGCGGTGGCGCTCCATGAACTGGTGCGCAACGCGGTCCTGCATTTCCTGCCCCGGGCCGATGCGGCCGGCGTGGACCTGGGCGCGGTTGGCCTGGACGAGCCGGTGATGGTGCAAGGGCAGGCGGTGCTGATCGAAGGGGTGCTCAACAACCTCATTGACAACGCGCTGCGCTATGGCAAGCCCGCCGCAGGCGGCGTGCCGCGTGTGACCGTGGCGTTGTCGCATGAGGGCGCCAGGGTGGTGCTGTCCGTGACCGACAACGGGCCCGGCCTGCCGGCCCGGCACCAGGAAGTGCACCAGCGCTGGGTGCAGGGCCAGGAGGGCAAGCGCCTGGGACAGGGTGCCGGTCTGGGCCTGGCCATTGTGGCGCGCTACGCGGAGTTGCTGGGCGCGCACCACGAATTCGTGCCCGGCCCAGGGGGCGTGGGCCTGTGCGCACGACTGGTGCTGTCGGCCGCCTGAACCGGGCGGCTGCGGACGAAGCCGGTCCCGGTCCCGAAAACTTCAGTAGAGGGTGGGGTAATCGGTGTAGCCGGCGGCACCGCCACCATAGAAGGTGGTGCTGTCGGGTGCGTTCAGGGGCGCGTTCTTTTCCAGCCGGGCCACCAGGTCGGGGTTGGCAATGAAAGGTCGGCCAAAGGCCACGATGTCGGCGCCGGCGGCCACGGCGGCTTCGGCCAGGGGGCGGTCGTAGGCATTGTTCACCATCCAGGCCCCCTTGCCGCCGGCCTTGCGGTACACGGCCTTGAGGGCGGCATAGTCAAAGGGACGGTCGGGCAGTTCACGGGGGCCGCCGGTGGCCCCTTCGACGATGTGCACATAGGCCAGCCCGAGCGGCGCGAGCTGGGCCAGCAGGTAGTCGAACAGCTGCTGGGGGTTGTCGTCCACGATGTCGTTGGCGGGGGTGACGGGCGACAGGCGGATGCCGGTGCGGCCGCCGCCGATTTCATCGACGATGGCGCGCACCACTTCCAGCGTGAGCCGGGCGCGGTTCCTGATGCTGCCGCCATAGTCGTCGGTACGCCGGTTGGCGCCGGTCTTCAGGAACTGGTCGAGCAGGTAACCGTTGGCGCCGTGGATCTCCACGCCATCAAAGCCGCAGGCGATGGCGTTGCGTGCAGCATGGCGATAGTCCTGCACGATGCCGGGCAGCTCGCTCAGGTCGAGCGCGCGGGGCATGGAGGTGTCGGTGTAGGTGGGCACGCCGTCCTTGATCAGCACGGTCTTGGCCTTGGCGCGAATGGCCGAGGGCGCCACCGGGGCCGCGTTGCCGGGCTGCAGGTCGGTGTGCGAGATGCGGCCCACATGCCACAGCTGCACCACGATCTTGCCGTCGGCCGCATGCACGGCGCTGGTCACGCGCTTCCAGCCGTCGAGCTGCTCGGTGCCATACAGGCCGGGCACGTCGGCATAGCCCTGGCCCTGGGGGCTGATGGCGGTGGCCTCGGTGATCAGCAGGCCGGCGCTGGCGCGCTGCGTGTAGTAGGTGGCCATGAGCGGCGTGGGAATGGCGTCGGGTGCGCGGTTGCGCGTGAGCGGCGCCATGGCGATGCGGTTGGCCAGTTGCAGGTCACCGGCCTGGACGGGTTCGAACAAGGAGGGCATGAAAAGCTTTCGTCGCAATGGGAAGAGGGGATTTGCATGGAGGCAAGTTCACGCTCAAGGGTACTGCAGTGCCGCACTTGCTGCAGTATGCGGCGGGCAGCACGGTAAAGCCATTGTGTGCTATCTGCGCTACCGCAAAAGAATCTGGTTTTTCTAAAATGATAGCTTCATGTGCTTTGTACGTAATGGTTTGAGACTGTTTTTGATTGATATTTGATATGGGGCACCGACAGGCCGCAGCCGTGCCCGCAGGCACAATCAGTGCCATGGAGACAAACCATATAAGAAGCCTGCAAGGCTTGCGCGCCCATCCGGTGGGCGTGGTGCTGGCGCTGTCGCTGGGTGCGGCCGTTTCGCTGGGTATCACGCGCTTTGCCTATGCCCTGCTGCTGCCCGTGATGCGCGAGGACTTGGGCTGGACCTACACCCTGGCCGGGGCCATGAACACTTTCAATGCGCTGGGTTATCTGCTGGGTGCTCTGGTCGCACCCGCGCTGCTGCGGCGCCTGGCGCCCGGTACCTTGCTGCTGTGGGGTGCGGTGCTGGCCACGCTGTTCATGGCCTTGAGCGGCTTCTTTGTCGAGGCCGCCCCGCTGCTGCTGCAGCGTCTGCTGGCGGGCGTGGCCAGTGCCGTGATCTTTATTGCCGGCGGGCTGATGGCGGCGCGCCTGGGCGCCCTGGACGTGGGCCGCAGTGGCCTGCTGCTGGGCCTGTATTACGGTGGCGTGGGCTGGGGCATCAGCGCCTCGGCCTTGCTGGTGCCGTCCGTGCTGGCATCGGCCCCGGCGCTGCACGGCTGGACCTGGGCCTGGTGGGCGCTGGCAGCCGTGTGTGCGCTGGCCACCGTGGTGCTGGTGTGGCCCGTGCGTGCGCTGCGCGTGCTGACGGCGCCGGCACCTGCGCCCGCCACTGTGGCAGGCATGGGTGTGGGTGCAAAGGCGGTTGCTGGCCCGGCTGCGCCGCCTGCGCCCGTGCCCTTGCGCGCACTGGCACCGGCCCTGCTGGGCTACACCCTGTTTGGCGTGGGCTATATCGGCTACATGACCTTTGTGGTGGCGCTGCTGCGCGAGCAGGGCATGGCCAGCGGCACCGTGACGCTGTTTTATGCCCTGCTGGGGCTGGCGGTGGTGTTGTCGTCGCGTGTCTGGGCGGGTTTGCTGGACCGCAGCCGCGGCGGGCAGGCGCTGGCCCTCCTCAACGGCCTGCTGGGCGCGGCCACGCTGCTGCCGGCGCTGACCTCGGCCTGGCCCGTGGTGATGGCATCGGGCCTGTTGTTTGGCGGGGTCTTCCTGGCCGTGGTGGCCTCTACTACGGCGCTGGTGCGCCACAACCTGCCGCCGGCGCAGTGGGCCGGTGGCATCAGTGCGTTCACCGTCGTGTTTGCTGTCGGGCAGATCGTGGGGCCTACGGTGGTGGGCTGGATTGCCGACGGCCCCGGTGGACTGGCGCGTGGCCTCGTGTATTCGGCTGTTGCGTTGTGGCTTGGGGCGCTGGTGGCGGCGCGCCAGCGGCCGTTGTAGCTGCGTCTTGCATTTCAGCTGGCCATGGTGCTGCGCGTTCAGCGCGTAGCCTGAAACGGGGGCGTCCCAATCCAGCGGCTGCCGTGCAAGCGCTGCCTCCTCTAGGGGAAAGGTGCGAAGTGCCACCGGACCGGGGTGTTTCACTTCAACAGACCTTCGACCTTCATGGCTGCCTGCACGGCAGGGCGTCCCGCCACGCGCTCGCGGCAGGCGGCCAGGTGGGTCACAGCGGCTTCGTGCAGGGCGATGTGGGGAGAAAGGGAGCAGGCACCGGGCCTCTGGGCAGGTGCTGGCGCCCGCTTTTCACGCGGGACGGGTCTGCTCTTCCAGGCGTGCCAGGTAGCGCATGGCGTATTCCCGGTTGGAGCCGCACATTTCGGTCGAGGGCATGAGCCCGCTGCACACGGCGGGGCGCCCGGGTTGTCCGAAGATCCGGCAGCGGGCGTCGTCGCCCAGCTGGATGCAGGGCACACCCGCGGGTTTGCCTTGCGGCATGCCCGGAATGGGCGAGCTGATGGAGGGGGCGGTGCAGCAGGCGCCGCAGCCGGGGCGGCAATCCATGGATGGGTTACTCCTGTGGTGAGTGCTGCCTGTGCCTGCCATCGGGCATAGGCGCTATTTTTGCTGCAATGCTCAGGCCGCTGTGGGGTGCAGCCGCTCGGCCGCCCACAGCACCTGATCGACCACGGTGCGCACGCGGTCGCGGTGGGCCGGGTCCACCAGTGCACCCTGGTCGTCGAAGGCGCTGCCCGCCTGGCCCAGTGCAAAGGCCTGGGGTGCCAGCCAGCATTCCAGGTTGGTGAGCAGGGGTGCCAGGTGGCTTTGCGAGCGCAGGCCGCCCAGAGCACCCGGCGAGGCGCTGAGCATGCCCACTACCTTGCCCCGGAACGGCCGGGTGCCATCCTGCCAGTCAGGGTGACCTTTGACGGGGCTGGATGCCCAGTCGATGGTGTTCTTGAGCAGGGCGGTGTAGCTGCCGTTGTATTCGGGCGAGCAGATGATCCAGCCCGGGTGCTCCCACAGGATCTGCTTGAGGCGCAGCACATCGGCGGGCGTGCCCTGGGCTTCGAGGTCGGCGTTGTACAGCGGGATGTCAAAGTCGGAAAGCTCCAGCAGCGTGACCTGGGCGCCGGCATCACGCGCGATGGTGGCGGTGATCTGGGCCAGTTGGCGGTTGAAGGATTGCTGGCGGGTGCTGCCCGCGAAAACGAGGAGTTGTTGGTGCATGACGGGGATTGGAGCACAGGCCCCGGGCAGGATTCCTGCAGGCCTGTTTCACGTGAAACAGCGCCCGTGGCTGACCCGTCCCGCGACGTGGTGAACGCAAAGTGGGAAAATCGCGGGTTGCCCGCGCTGATGCAGGCGATTTGACCATTGGGCCATTGGGCCCCGGAGCGCTGCTATGTTGTACCCCCAGGAATTTGATGTGATCGTTGTCGGCGGTGGCCATGCCGGCACCGAGGCAGCGCTGGCTGCTGCGCGGATGGGCAGCAAAACGCTGCTGCTGACCCACAACATCGAGACCCTGGGGCAGATGAGCTGCAACCCCAGCATCGGCGGCATCGGCAAGGGCCACCTGGTGAAAGAGGTGGATGCGCTGGGTGGCGCCATGGCGCTGGCCACGGACGAGGGCGGCATCCAGTTCCGCATTCTCAACAGCTCCAAGGGCCCTGCCGTGCGTGCCACGCGCGCGCAGGCCGACCGCATCCTGTACAAAGCCGCCATCCGCCGCATGCTGGAAAACCAGCCCAACCTGTGGCTGTTCCAGCAGGCGGTGGACGACCTGATGGTGGAGGGCGACCGGGTGGTGGGAGCGGTGACGCAGCTAGGTATCCGTTTCCGTTCGCGCACGGTGGTGCTCACCGCAGGCACCTTCCTGGACGGCAAGATCCATGTGGGCCTGAACAACTACGCCGCCGGCCGGGCAGGGGACCCGCCCGCTGTGTCGCTGTCGGCGCGGCTCAAGGAGCTGCAACTGCCGCAGGGGCGCCTCAAGACCGGCACGCCGCCGCGCATTGACGGGCGCAGCATCGATTTTTCGAAATGCACCGAGCAACCTGGCGACGGCATGCCGGGCGGTGTGAACGAGGGCACCGTGCCCGTGTTCAGCTTCATGGCGCATGCGTACGGTGGTGCCCAAATGCACCCGCGCCAGGTGCCCTGCTGGATCACCCACACCAACGAGCGCACGCACGAGATCATCCGCAGCGGCTTTGACCGCAGCCCCATGTTCACCGGCAAGATCGAGGGCGTGGGCCCGCGCTACTGCCCGAGCGTGGAAGACAAGATCAACCGCTTCGCCGACAAGGACAGCCACCAGATCTTCCTGGAGCCCGAAGGCCTGACCACGCACGAGTTCTACCCCAACGGCATCAGCACCAGTCTGCCGTTCGACATCCAGTACGACCTGGTGCGCAGCATGCCAGGGCTGGAGAACGCGCACATCCTGCGCCCCGGCTACGCCATTGAATACGACTACTTCGACCCGCGCGCGCTGAAAAGCAGCTTCGAGACGCGGCAGATCCAGGGCCTGTTCTTCGCTGGTCAGATCAACGGCACCACCGGCTATGAAGAGGCGGCGGCGCAGGGCCTGTTTGCCGGGATCAACGCCGCGCTGCAGTGCCGGGGCGAGGCGCCCTGGCTGCCCGGCCGCGACGAGGCCTACCTGGGTGTGCTGGTGGACGACCTCATCACCAAGGGCGTGACCGAGCCCTATCGCATGTTCACCAGCCGGGCCGAGTTCCGCCTGCAACTGCGCGAGGACAACGCCGACATGCGCCTGACGGAAGCGGGTCGCCAGATGGGCCTGGTGGATGATGCACGCTGGGACGCCTTCAGCCGCAAGCGCGATGCGGTTTCACGTGAAACAGAGCGCCTCAAGACCACCTGGGTGAACCCCCGCAACCTGCCCGCAACCGAGTCTGAGCGTGTGCTGGGTAAGAGCATCGAGCACGAATACAACCTGTTTGAGCTGCTGCGCCGCCCTGATGTGGGCTACGCCAACCTGATGTCGATGGACGGTGGCAAATACGCATCGGAAGATGTTTCACGTGAAACCCTGGGCGACCTGAGCGACCCGGTGCTGGAGCAGGTGGAGATTGCCGCCAAGTACGCGGGCTACATCGATCGCCAGAAGGGCGAGGTGGAGCGCGCAGCGCATTTCGAGAAGCTGCGGCTGCCTGCCGACCTGGACTACATGCAGGTCACGGCCCTGAGCATCGAGGCCCGCCAGGTGCTCAACCGCCATCGGCCTGAAACCCTGGGCCATGCCTCGCGCATCACGGGCATCACCCCGGCGTCGATTTCGCTGCTGATGGTGCATTTGAAGAAGGGCGGGTTCAAGGACTTCACCGTGACCGCCAAGGCGGAAGGGGAAGTGGCATGACCGTAGTGACGGGTAACGACAGGCTGCATCAGCAACTGCAGGCGGGTGCCGAGGCCCTGGCCCTGGACTTGAACGAGGGCCAGATTGGCCAGTTGATGGACTTTCTGGCGCTGCTGCAGAAGTGGAACAAGGTTTACAACCTGACGGCCGTGCGCGACCCGCAGGAGATGATGACGCACCACCTGCTGGACAGCCTGGCCGCCGTGGCGCCATTGCGCCGCCATGTGGCTGCGCTGGTGGGCGAGGGCAGGGGCGCTGTGCGCCTGCTCGATGTGGGTTCGGGCGGTGGCCTGCCCGGCGTGGTGTTCGCCATCTGCTGCCCCGAGGTGGATGTGAGCTGTGTGGACACGGTGGGCAAGAAGGCCGCGTTCATCCAGCAGGCGGCAGTGGCGCTGAAACTGCGCAACCTGCATGGCGTGCACGCGCGGGTCGAGACGCTGGCCATGCCGTTCGACATCATCAGCTGTCGTGCCTTTGCCTCGTTGCCTGATTTTGTGAACTGGTCGCGCAGCGCACTGGCAGCACCCCATGGCGTCTGGCTGGCCATGAAGGGCAAGCACCCCGAGGACGAAATGGCCACCTTGCCCGCCGATGTGCAGGTGTTTCACGTGGAACAGCTCGTCGTTCCGGGCCTGGACGCCGAGCGCTGCATCATCTGGATGAAGCCAGTCTGACCGCCGGGCGCCGACTTTCGGCGGCTGGGGCAGGGCGGTCGCGTAAACTCGGCTCCTCACCTCGGGTGCATCTGTTCTGCGCACCCATCCAGCACACCGGGAGAAATCACCACATGTTTGGCATTGCAGACTACGGCGCCTTTGTTGCCGCCATTGTGTTGTTCCTGGCCATTCCGGGCCCCGGCAATCTGGCGCTCATCACCTCCACCAGCAAGGGGGGTGTGCGCGGTGGCTTGGCGGCCACCCTGGGGGTGATCGCGGGCGACCAGGTACTGATGTGGGCCGCAGTGGCCGGGGTGGCGGCCTTGCTGGCCACCTACCCCGCGGCCTTCAACGCGGTGCAATGGTTGGGCGCGGCCTACCTGGCCTGGCTGGGTTTCAAGATGCTCACGGCCAAGCCGGGCGCCCAGCCCATTCTGAACATCGAGCCACGCCACTACTTCAAGCAGGCCGGGTTGATTACCTTGCTCAACCCCAAGGCCATCGTGTTCTACATGGCGTTCTTTCCGCTGTTTGTGGACCCGGCCCGGCACCAGGGCATGCTGACCTTTGGCGTGATGGCGGCGACGGTGGCGGTGCTGACTTTCATCTACGGCTTGATCGCCGTGCTGCTCACGCACCACCTGGCCGAGCGCATGCGCGCCAACCCTTCCATCGCCCGTATGCTGGAAAAGGTCGCCGGCGTCTTTCTGATCGGCTTTGGCATCAAGCTGGCCATCTCCAAATAAATCCACACGGACTGCTGCATCCACATGGCCAAAATTTTCTGCGTTGCCAACCAGAAGGGTGGCGTTGGCAAGACCACCACCACCGTCAACCTCGCCGCCGGCCTGGCCAAGATCGGCCAGCGTGTGCTGATGGTGGATCTGGACCCGCAGGGCAACGCCACCATGGGTTCGGGCGTGGACAAGCGCAGCCTCGACCTCACGGTGTACGACGTGCTGCTCGAATCCGCCTCGGTCAAGGAAGCGGCCGTGCTGTCGGACAAGTGCGGCTACTGGGTGCTGGGCGCCAACCGCGAGCTGGCCGGTGCCGAGGTGGAACTGGTGACGCTGGAGCACCGCGAAAAGCGCCTCAAGGCCGCGCTGGCCGAGGCGGATGCCGACTTCGACTTCGTGCTCATCGACTGCCCGCCGTCCTTGAGCATGCTCACCCTCAACGGCCTGTGCAGCGCCCATGGCGTGATCGTGCCCATGCAGTGCGAATACTTTGCGCTCGAAGGGCTCACCGACCTGGTCAACACCATCAAGCAGGTGCACGCCAACCTGAATGCCGACCTGCAGATCATCGGCCTGCTGCGCGTGATGTTCGACCCGCGCATCACCTTGCAGCAGCAGGTGAGCGACCAGCTCAAGGGCCACTTTGGCGACAAGGTGTTCAACAGCGTGATCCCGCGCAACGTGCGCCTGGCCGAGGCGCCCAGCTACGGGCTGCCCGGTGTGGTGTTCGACCCGTCCGCCAAGGGCAGCCAGGCCTTTGTGGAGTTTGCGCAGGAGATGGTCGAACGCGTGCAGCGCATGTCTGCCGCAGCGAATCCCAAAGTTAAAACAGGCTCTGACGCTTGATGAATAAGCGATAGAAGCTATTGAATTGATAGTAATGAAGCCGTCCAACATCTTGCTGCTGCCCGGCTGGCAGAACTCCGGCCCCGGCCACTGGCAAAGCCTGTGGGAGGCCCGCCACGGCTACCACCGCGTGGAGCAGCACGACTGGATGCGCCCGCTGCGCGGCGACTGGTCGGCACGGCTCGAAGAGACCGTGGTCGATGCTGCAGGCCCCGTGGTGCTGGTGGCGCATAGCCTGGGCTGCATTCTGACCGCCTGGTGGGCGGCGCATTCACCCACTGCCCACCGTGTGCTGGGCGCGCTGCTGGTGGCCCCGGGCGATGTGGAGCGGCCGGACCTGGCGGCGCAGATCCACGGCTGGGCGCCCATTGCGCGCCAACCGCTGCCGTTTCCGGCCGTGCTGGTGGGCAGCCGCGACGACCCGTATTGCAGCCTGGAGCGCGCCGAAGGTCTGGCCCAGGCCTGGGGCGCACGCTTCATCGACGGTGGCGAACGCGGCCACCTCAACGCCGAATCCGGCCTTGCAGACTGGCCCGAGGGCCACGCACTGCTGCACACCCTTTTGAAAGATTGACGAACATGGTCACCAAGAAACCCAAGGGCCTCGGCCGTGGACTCGAAGCCCTGCTGGGCCCCAAGGTCGAAGAGAAAGTGGAGCAGGCCCAGGCCACCGAGGCCGGGCTGCCCAGCCGCCTGTCGCTCTCGGAGCTGGTGCCCGGCGTCTACCAGCCGCGCACGCGCATGGACGAGGGCGCGCTGTACGAGCTGGCCGAGAGCATCAAGGCCCAGGGAATCATGCAGCCGATTCTCGTTCGTCGCCTGAGCGACGAACAAGCTCGGCTGCGCCGCCAGGAACGCGCGTCGCAGGGGCCCTCCCCTGCGATGGGCGCCCTCAGCCAAGAGGGGGCGTTGTACGAAATCATCGCGGGCGAGCGGCGTTTCCGGGCGTCGCGGCTGGCGGGGCTCAACGAAGTGCCGGTGCTGGTGCGCGATGTGCCCGACGAGGCGGCCGCCGCCATGGCGCTCATCGAGAACATCCAGCGCGAAGACCTCAACCCGCTGGAAGAAGCCCAGGGCCTGCAGCGCCTGGTGCGCGAGTTCGGCCTCACGCACGAGCAGGCCGCGCAGGCCGTGGGCCGCTCGCGCAGCGCCGCCAGCAACCTGCTGCGCCTCTTGAACCTGGCCGAGCCGGTGCAGACCATGCTGATGGCCGGCGACATCGACATGGGCCATGCGCGCGCGCTGCTGGCGCTGGACCGTGCCGCGCAGATCACGGCGGGCAACCAGATCGCGGCCAGGAAGCTCTCGGTGCGCGAGGCCGAGGCCCTGGTCAAGAAGATCGGTGCCGAGTTCAACCTCGTCGCCACCCGCCCCCAGAAGGAAAAATCGCGCGACCTCAAGCGGGTGGAAGAAGAACTCTCCGACCTGCTCATGGCCGAGGTCGAGGTGCGCGTGAAAAAGCGCGTGAAACGCAATGGCCGCATGGAAGACATGGGCGAGCTGTCCATCCAGTTCGGTTCGCTGGAGGCCCTGAACGGGCTTATCGAGCGGCTGCGCGGCAACGCCTGACCCACCCATCTCATTCCCTGGCTCCGATCGGTCAGGGCATTGCGCTGGCCCTGGCCGCTTCCGCACTGGCGGCCTGGGCACCGGTAGGGGCCTGATACGGTTTCACCTTCCAATGTATGACGTCGTTGGGGTGCCTCGCCGTGCTGCAGCACTGCCTTCGGCTCTCCGCCGGGTTATCCGTTGGCATGGAAAACCGCATGGCAGCCGCTCAGCGCGGCCGGCGCATCTTGAACAGCTGCTCCGGCCCCACCGTGAAATAGTCGGCGGGGCCGCCGGCGCGCAGGATGTGGCCGGCGCCCGCCGTGTCGTACACACCGTCTTTCAGCAGCGCCTTGGCGATGTGCACGGCCACCACCTCGCCCAGCACCAGCCAGGTGGGCACCTTGGCGCCGTCGATGCCCTGCAGCTGCAGGATCTGCGTGCTGCGGCATTCAAAGGTGACGGGGCTTTCGGCCACGCGGGGCGGGCGCACTTTCTCGGAGGGCAAGGGCGTGAGCCCGGCCAGTTCGAACTCATTCACCTCGGGCGGCACGGCGGCGCAGCTCTGGTTCATGGCCTCGGCCAGTGCGCGTGTGGCCAGGTTCCACACGAACTCACCCGTGGCCTCGATGTTGCGCAGCGTGTCCTTGGCGCCAATGCTGGCAAAGCCCACGATGGGCGGCACGTAGTTGAAGGCGTTGAAGAAGCTGTAGGGGGCCAGGTTGCGCGCCCCTGCGGCATTTTGCGTGGAGATCCAGCCGATGGGTCGCGGCCCCACGATGGCATTGAACGGGTCGTGCGGCAGGCCGTGGCCCAGGCGGGGTTCGTAGGTGTGGATGTCGGTGGTCATGGGGGCAGGAGCGGTGGTTGAAAGCAGGGGTTCACGGTATCCGGGGCGCCGCGCGCGGTGCAGTCCGCAGGGATGGGCCAATCAATCGCTATGCATTGAATAGCTGATGGCCATTTGTTTACAAGCAGTGCCGAGTAAAACATTTCAAATTTCCGGGCAAACGATGGGCCGCGGCGCCGCTCACCGCGCTGCCCCCAGAAACCGCCCCGGCGGCTGGCCCACCGATTTGCGCACCATGGCGCTGAAGGCGCTCGGGCTGTAGCCCAGCTCGGCGGCGATCTGGCCCATGGGCATGCGGCCGGCGGCCAGCGACACGGCCTTGGCCAATATCACCTGCTGGCGCCACTGCGTGAAGGTGCTGGCGAGTTCGGTGCGGAACAACCGCGCCACCGTGCGCGGGCTGGCGCCGGTGTCCTGGGCCCAGGCGCTCAGGGTTTCATGGCGCGTGGGGTCGGCCAGCACCGCCTCGCACAGGTGGCGCAGGCGCTTGTCGTGGGGCAGGTCCACGCCCAGTTTCACGGCGGCGGCGCGGCGCAGCTCGCCCAGCACCAGGGCGTTCAGGTGGCGCTCGCGGGTGCGTTCGTCGGGGGTGAGGGTGGGGCCGTCGTCGGGCGTGGACGGCAGCTCGCGCACCAGCGCGCGCAGCAGGTCGGACACCTCCAGCACGCGGCACTGGCGCCAGGCGGCCTCTTCGTGGCGCGGCACACCGGGGCCGCAGCGCCCGCGCGGCTGGTAGAAATACAGCGTGCGCAGGTCGGCGTCCTCCACCATGGTCACGGCATGTTCCACGCCGGGTGGAATCCACAGCGCGCGCGAGGGCGGCGCGATGTAGGTGCCCCGGTCCACCGTGAGCCGGATCACGCCCGTGGTCGAGATCGCCACCTGCGCCCAGGGGTGGCTGTGCGGCATCACCTGCGTGTCGGCCGCCAGCAGGCGCACCTTGGCGCGCACCGGGCGCTCGGCCGTGGGCACGAACAGGTGCGGCGTGAGCAACTTCACATACGACAGCGCGCGCTGCGGGCGCGGTGGCGGGGCGGTGTCGGCGGGTGTGGCTGCTTTTGGCATGTTAGCGATAAAAATTGGCACGCTATCGTAAACCTGCCGCGCGGGTCTTGCCTAAGATCAGGGCCATGACCCCCATTTCCCCTGGCGCCGCGAGCGCCGTCCCTCTGCGGCAGGACGCCCGCACCATCGGCCTCATCGGCCTGGCGCACGGCAGTTCGCACTTCTTTCACATGCTGCTGCCACCGCTGTTTCCGTGGCTGATCGGCGAGTTCGGCTTCAGCTATTCCGAGCTGGGCCTGCTGGTGTCGGTGTTCTTCGTGGTGTCGGGCGTGGGCCAGGCGCTGTCGGGCTTTCTGGTGGACCGCGTGGGCGCGCGGCCAGTGCTGTTCTTTGCGCTGACCAGCTTTGCCGCCGCCGGCCTGGTGGCGGGTACGGCGCAGGGCTACACGGGCCTGTTGCTGGCGGCGGCGCTGGCGGGCCTGGGCAATGCGCCGTTCCATCCGGTGGACTTCACCATCCTCAACAAGCGCGTGTCGCCGCAGCGCCTGGGCCATGGCTTTTCGGTGCACGGCATCAGCGGCAACCTGGGCTGGGCCACGGCACCGGTGTTCATGGCGGGCATCGCCACGGCCACGGGCTCGTGGCGCGCGGCCTGCCTGTGCGGCGCACTGCTGGCCCTGCTGGTGCTGGCCGTCATGGTCTGGAACCGCGCTGCGCTCGACGACCGCCAGGGCGTCTGGGCGCACGAGGCCAAGGGCGGCGTCGGTGCCGCGGTGGACGAGCACCCCATGGCCTTCCTCAAGCTGCCCTCGGTGTGGCTGTGTTTTTCGTTCTTTTTCTGGAGCACCTGCGCCCTGAGCGCCATCCAGAGCTTTGCCAGCCCCGCGCTGCAAAGCATGTACGGCCTGCCGCTCAGCGTGACGGCCCTGGTCGTCACCGGCTACATGCTGTGCGGCGCGGCGGGCATGGTGGTGGGCGGCTTTCTGGTGGGCCGCGTGGCGCGGCTGGAGAAGGTGATCTCGGTCTGCCTGCTGGCCTCGGCCGCCTTGCTGGTGCTGGTGGGCACGGGCTGGCTGCCCGGCATGGCGGCGGTGGTGGTGGCCGCGCTGGCTGGCGTAGGCACCGGGTTGGCGAGCCCGTCGCGCGATATGCTCATCAAGCGCGCCGCCCCGCCGGGCGCCACGGGCCGCGTGTATGGCACGGTGTATTCGGGGCTGGACCTGGGTTTTTGCCTGGCCGCCCCGGTGTTTGGCGCCCTGCTGGACCGGGGCATGATCTCGGGCATCTTCTATGGCTCGGCCATCACGCTGGCACTGAGCGTGGTGTCTGCCGCGCTGGTGGGTGCGGGCGTGGCGTCGCGGTCGCGGCGGCTGGCCACTGCGGTCGCCTGATCCACCCAGCAGGGATCCATCCGTCCCGGGCGCTCTCCCTGCATATTGAATTCATAGTGCCTGGTGTGTCTGGCCCCCACCGCACCGGGCTCAGGCCGCCAGCCAGCGCCGGCTGGCAAAGCTCAGCGCATCCACCAGCGCCACCAGCAGCAGCATGGCCACCAGCACGCTGCTGGTCTCGCCCATCTGGAACAGCCCCATATGGAAGGCCAGCATCTGCCCCAGCCCGCCGGCCCCCACCACGCCCAGCACGGCGGCGGCGCGGATGTTGTTCTCCCAGCGGTACAGCGTGTAGCTCAGCAGCTGCGGCAGCACCTGGGGCAGGGTGGCATACAGAAACACGCGGCTGCCGGCCACGCCGCGCACGCGCAGGGCGAAGCCGGGGCCGGGCGGGGTGTTCTCGATGGCCTCGGCAAACAGGCGGCCCAGCACACCCGCGGTGTGCAGCGTCAGCGCCAGCGTGCCGGCAAACGGCCCCAGCCCGGCGGCGATCAGCAGCAGCGTGGCCCACACCAGTTCGGGAATGCTGCGCAGGGCGTTGAGCACCAGCCGCGTGGCGCCGCGCCAGCGTGCCGGGTCGCCGTCAAAGGCCTTGCTGGCGGGCAGGGCCAGCGCCAGGCCCAGCAGCACCGCCAGCAAGGTGCCCAGCGCCGACATGGCCAGCGTCTCCAGCGTGGCCCCCAGCAGCTTGTGCAGGAACTGCGGGCTGGTTTCGGGCCGCAGCAGCTCGGCCAGAAACCGGCCCATCCGGGCCAGCGCCGGGGTGGACACAAACTGCGCCCACTGCAGATCGAGCGACCAGAAGCTCAGGCCCACCAGGGCCAGCGCGCCCGCAGCCACGCACCAGCAGGCCAGGCAGCGGTTGGTGCGGCGGGGCCGGGGCGTGGAAGAAGATGGCGCGTTCATGCCAGCCTTTGCCGCAACCAGGCGCTGGTGCGGTCCGCCAGCCAGACCAGGGCCATGAACACCAGCAGCATGGTGGCCACCTCGGCGCCCGCGAACATCTTCATCGAGGCGTCCATCTGCTGGCCCAGCCCGCCCGCGCCGACGAAGCCCAGCACGGCCGAGGAGCGGATCGCGCATTCCCAGCGGTACACCGTGTAGCTGGTGAGCTCGGCGGCGTTCTGTGGCAGCAGCGCGTACAGAAAGGCCTGCAGCCGGCCGCTGCCATTGCGCAGCAGGCTGGCGGCGGCATGGGGCTCGGCGCTGTCCAGGATTTCGGCGTACACCTTGCCCAGCATGCCGGCAAAGGTGAGGGCAATCGCCAGCACGCCGGCCGTGGGGCCCAGGCCCACCACGCGCACGAACACCAGCGCCCAGATCAGCTCGGGCACGCTGCGCAGCACTACCAGCAGCCAGCGCACCAGCAGCCGCACCAGCGCCGGCAGCGGCGCCATGGGCCCGGTGAGCGCCGAGACCGACAGCACCCGCACCGACAGCAGCGCCAACGGCACGGCCGCCACCAGCGCCAGCGTCAGGCCCGCGGTGGCAATGGCCACGGTGCGCCAGGTTTCGCGCGCCACCAGGGCCAGAAAATCCGCGTCCCACCGGGGCGGGATGAAATCGGCCGCAAAGCGCAGCGTGGGTTTCAGCGCGTCGGGTGCCAGCAGCTGCCAGGGCTTGAACTCGGTGAGCACCAGCATGGGCCACAGCAACACCAGCGCCACCACGGCGCCGGCCACGCGGCCGCGCCAGGCCGGATCGCGCCGCGCCGATGGCAGAAGGTGCGCGCCGGCAGGGCTGGGGCGGGTGGACAGGTGGGGCGGCATCAGCGGCATTGCATGGGCACGGGGGCTGCCGCCACGGGCGCATCGGGGGCGGGCGGTGCCGTTGGCGCCAGCTCTTCGAGGTGCTGCGCATACAGCTGGTGCAAAAGCGCCGGCGTCACCTGCGCCGAGGGCAGGTCAAAGGCCAGCGCGCCGCCCCGCAACCCGATCACGCGCGGGAAATGGCGCAGGGCCATGTCCACATGGTGCAGCGTGGCAATGAGCGTGGCTCCGCGCTCGCGGGCCGCCTGCGTGAGCGAGGCCAGGGCCTGCTGCGCGCGCGCCGGGTCGAGGGCGGACAGCGGCTCGTCCACCAGCAACAGGCTGGCCTGCGAGGCCAGTGCCCGGGCCAGGGCCACGCGCTGGCGCTCGCCGCCCGAGAGCCGGTCCACCCGGTCGAACAGCTTGTCGGCCACGTCGAAGCGGGCCAGCGCGTGCTCGGCCAGCGCGATGCTGGTGGGGTGTACCAGGCTGCGCACGCTGGCCCACAGGCTTTCGTGCGGCAGGCGCCCGGCCAGCACGGCGGTGACGACACGCTGGCGGGGCGGCAGCGGCGGCACCTGCGGCGCCAGAAACAGGCGGCCACGCAAGCGCTGCAAGGCGCCAAGGGGCAGCGCCCAGGGGTCGGTGTCGTCCAGCTGCAGGCGGCCAGCGGCGGGCCGCTGCGCGCAGGCCAGCAGGTGCAGCAGCGTGGTCTTGCCCGTGCCCGAGGGCCCGATCACGGCCACCTGCTCACCCTGCGCCACCGCGAGGTCCAGGCCGCGCAGCGCCGCGGGCGCGCCGGCACGCGCGGCCGGGTGGCGCACGGTGGCGTTCGTCAGCCGCAATTTCATGAACAAATCATGCCGCAGCGCCTGAGGGCAAGGCGCGAGCAGCTATCAAAACAGGATTTCATGCACGGTCACTTGATCAGGCCCGCGCTGCGCGCTGCGGTTTCGATGCCCTGGTAGTTGCTGGCCTGGGTCGGAATGAAGCGCGTGGCGCGCTGCAGGTCCAGGACTTCCTTGCCCTCGGGGGTGCTGCGGTTCAGGTCCAGGAAGGCCTTGGTGAGCTTTTCGCGCTGGGCCACCGGCATGTCGCTGTGCACGGTCCAGTTGTAGTCAAAGTAGGCGGGGGTGGTGAAGATCACCTTCACCTTGGCCGTGTCCACCTTCTTGTCGGCCACGAACTTTTCCCACACCGAGATGTTGAGCGCACCCGCATCCACCTTGCCCGAGGCCACGGCGGCGATGGTGGCATCGTGTGCGCCTGAGTAGGCCACGCGCCGGAAGTCCTTGTCGGGGTCGATCTTGGCCTGCAGCAGAACGCTGCGCGGCATCAGGTGGCCCGAGGTGCTGGACTGCGAGCCAAAGCCCACGGTCTTGCCCTGGAGGTCCGCCAGGGTCTTGATGGCCGGGTCGCCGCTGATGAACACCGAGCGGAATTTTTCGTCCTCCTCGCGCTGCACCAGCGGCACCACCTTGCCGCCCGAGCGGATGCGGGCCTGCACAAAGGTAAAGCCGCCATACCAGGCCATGTCCACCTGCTTGTTGGCCAGCGCTTCCACGGCGGCGGCGTAGTCGGACACCGGCGTGAACTCGACTTTGGTGCCCAGCTTCTGTTCCAGGTACTTCACCAGCGGCGCGGCCTTGCGCGCCAGCTCGGTGGGCGATTCGTCGGGGATGGCGGTGATCTTGAAGACCGCCTGGGCCTGCGCCAGGCCGGACAGCGCCAGAGCGGTGCTGAGCAGCACCGCCTTCAGCGTGCGGGGGGAAGAGAAAGGACGGGTCATGCGGGGGCTCCAAGCAACAGCAGGGGTGGACAGGGGAGGGAAAATTCTTGTGCGCACGGGTTCGCACGGCGGGCCATTGTCGCGGCCCGGTGCACCGCAGTGGCCGTCAGCGCCCCGGCTGGAACATGATGATGCCCATGCCCGCCAGCGCCACCAGCACGCCCGCCACATCCCAGGCCGTGGGGCGCACGCCATCCACCGCCCACAGCCAGGCCAGCGCCACACCGATATAGACACCGCCATAGGCCGCATACACGCGGCCCGCGGCCGTGGCATGCAGCGTGAGCAGCCAGGCGAACAGGCCCAGGCTCAGCGCCGCGGGCAGCAGCAGCCACGCGGGCTTGCCTTGCCGCAGCCACAGCCAGGGCAGGTAGCAGCCCACGATTTCGGCCAACGCCGTGACCATGAACAGCAGCAGGGTCTTCATCGTGGCACCTTGCTTTGTGCACACGCTGAAGCGGCCATCCCCGTCGGGTCAGCCACCATCCGTACGCCACTGTGGAGTGTCAAATTGTCCAACGCGCAATGCCAAAAAGCGCTGATAGCTATAAAGTAAATAGCAATTCCCTGGTGAACCTACAGCGCAAAAATCTTCCCCGGATTCAGGATGTTCTTCGGGTCCAGCGCGCGCTTGATGGCGCGCATCATGTCCACCGCGCCCGCGCCGGTTTCGTCGACCAGAAAGCCCATCTTGTGCAGGCCCACGCCGTGCTCGCCGGTGCAGGTGCCGCCCATGCCCAGCGCACGCGCCACGAGCTGGTGGTTCAGGGCTTCGGCGGTGATGCGCTCTGCGGGGATGTTCGGGTCGAGCAGGTAGCCGAAGTGGAAGTTGCCGTCGCCCACATGGCCGACGAGAAAATAGGGGATGCCGCTGGCCTCGGCCTCGTCCACCGATTCGAGCAGGCAGTCGGCCAGGCGGCTGATGGGCACGCAGGTGTCGGTGCTGATGGCGCGGCAGCCGGGGCGGCTTTGCACGGCGGCAAAGTAGGCGTTGTGCCGCGCGGTCCACAGGCGCGTGCGTTCCTCGGGCGTGCTGGCCCATTCAAACGCGTTGCCGCCGAACTCGCTGGCGATGGTTTGCACGGTCTCGGCCTGTTCCTGCACGCTGGCGGGCGAGCCGTGGAATTCCATCAGCAGCATGGGCTCTTCGCGCAGGCCGAGCTTGCTGTGCGCGTTGACCATGCGCACGCTGTGGCGGTCGATCAGCTCGACCCGCGCGATGGGCACGCCGAGCTGGATGGTCTGGATGGTGGTGCGCACGGCGGCCTCGATGCTCGGAAACGAGCAGATGGCCGCGCTCACGGCCTCGGGCAGCGGGTACAGGCGCACCGTGACTTCGGTGATCACGCCCAGCGTGCCTTCGCTGCCCACCATCAGGCGCGTGAGGTCGTAGCCGGCGCTGCTCTTCTTGGCGCGCGTGCCGGTGCGGATGACTTCGCCGCTGGCCGTGACGACTTCGAGCGCCAGCACGTTCTCGCGCATGGTGCCGTAGCGCACGGCGTTGGTGCCGCTGGCGCGCGTGGCGGTCATGCCGCCGATGCTGGCGTCGGCGCCGGGGTCGATGGGGAAGAACAGGCCGGTGTCCTTGATGGCCTCGTTCAATGCCTTGCGCGTGATGCCGGGCTGCACCGTCACGGTGAGGTCTTCGGCATTGATGCTGAGCACCCGGTTCATGCGGTTGACGTCGATGCTGATGCCGCCCTGCACGGCCAGCAGGTGGCCTTCGAGCGACGAGCCGGCGCCGTAGGGAATCACCGGCACTTCGTACTGGCTGGCCAGCGCCACGGCATCGGCCACGTCCTGCGTGCTCTCGGCAAACACCACGGCCGAGGGCGGCGGGGCCTGCAGCGAGCCTTCGTCGCGGCCATGCTGTTCGCGCACGGCCTGCGCCAGCGAGCACTGCGCACCAAAGCGGTTTTGCAGCGCATCGATCAGGGCCTGCGGCACCTCGCGCAGATGGATGGCGGGCAGCAGGTGCGAGGCGGTGGCAGGGGCGTTCATGGCGGTCTCCGGGTAGCGCAAAAGAATACCACCGGGCACCTGCCAATGCGCCGCGATGGGGCGGTAAGCCTCACCACGGCGCTGCGCTTTCAAGGGGCGTGGCGGCTATCGCGCGCCAGCGTTGGATGGATCAGGGCTTGGCACCCTTGTCGAATTCCGCGTGCGACAGGCTGCCGTCACGGTCGGTGTCGAGCTGTTTGAAGCGGTTGCCAATGGCCGGCAGTGCAGCGGCTTCCTCGGGGCTGAGCTTGCCGTCGGCATTGGCATCGGCGCGGTCAAAGGCAGCTGCGGCGGAAGGGCCCATTCCAGCGGGCGCGGCGGGTTTGGGAGAAGACGCGGCGGGTCCGAGCGATGGGCCACCCTGTGCTTGGGGCGCCGTGGCCGGTGCGGTCTGGGCCTGCAGGGCAGCGGCACCGCCCAGCGAGAGTGCGGCGAACAACAGTACGCTGCGGGCGTCGAAGGCAGAGGTGCGGCGTTGAATGGCTTTCATGGGATGAAGAGCTCCGTCAAAGTTGAACAGGGTTTCATTGCACCGCAGCCCGCAGTGCAGGGCCAGCAGTTTTGCCTGCTGTTGCCCCCGCCAACATTTGCCTGCCTGGTGTAACGGACAATGGGTGCCGCAGTACAAGGAGCACACATGGGCAACCGACTCACACAGATCGCCACCCGCACGGGCGACGACGGCACCACCGGCCTGGGCGACAACACACGCGTGTCCAAGGACAGCCCGCGCCCCCACGCCATGGGCGATGTGGACGAACTCAATTCGCACCTGGGCCTGCTGCTGTGCGAGCCCCTGCCGCAGGATGTGCGCGAACTGCTGATCGACGTGCAGCACCAGCTGTTCAACCTGGGCGGCGAGCTGTCGATTCCGGGGTTCGAACTGCTCAAGGACGAGGCCGTGCTGCAGCTCGATGAGGCGCTGGCGCACTACAACGCGGCGCTGCCGCGCCTGCAGGAGTTCATCCTGCCAGCCGGCACGCGCGCTGCGGCCCAGGCCCATGTGTGCCGCACCGTGGCGCGCCGCGCCGAGCGCTCCGTGGTGGCGTTGGGCATGCTGGAAGCCGTGCGCGAAACCCCGCGCCACTACCTCAACCGGCTCTCCGACCTGCTGTTCGTGCTGTCGCGCGTGCTCAACCGCATGGACGGCGGGGACGACGTGTACTGGAAGAGCGAGCGCCTGGCGCGAGGTGCCGATAAAGACGTTGATTGATTGATGCTGTTGAAAAGATAGCTGTCGGTGCTTTTTCGATCAGCGCCAGAGCCGTTTTTTCGCAGAACTTTTGCGTCGTAACCGGCCCCTGAAACGGGCGCCGCCCCCCACCAGGACCACCGCGCAAGGGCCGCCCCGCCGCGCCGTGGTGTCCCCCTTCCCGACGCGCGCAGCAAGTCGAGAGAAGGGGGAAGGCGCGCAGCGCCACAGGGGGATGAACCTTACTTCGGCGCCAGGATGGCCATGGTGATGCGGGACACGCAGGTCAGCTCGCCCGCGTCGTTGGCCATGTCGATCTGCCACACCTGCGTGGTGCGGCCAATGTGCACGGGGCGGGCCGTGCCCGTGACCCAGCCGCTGGATACGGCTCGGATGTGGTTGGCATTGATGTCCAGCCCCACGCCGCGGTGGCCTTCGGGGCAGGCGTAGAAGGCGCCGATGGAGCCCAGGGTTTCGGCCAGCACCACGCTGACACCGCCGTGCAGGATGCCGAAGGGCTGGCGGGTGTGCTCGTCCACCGGCACGCGTCCGCGCAGGAAATCGTCACCTACCTCGGTGATTTCCATGCCCAGGTGGGTGGCAGCGGTGCGGGCATTGGTCTCGTTGAGCAGAGACAGCGAAATGGGTTTCTTCCAGACGGACATGGGGCTCCTTGGGGCAGGCAGTGCCAGCGTGGTCGGCATTATCTGTGCGCCGGCGCGGTGGCGGGTGTCGCCACCGCGCCGCCCGGTCAGGCCGGGCGCATGTCGCCGGTTTTCACGAAACGCTCATGCCAGGACAGTGCTTCGCCCAGGATGTGCGGCGTGTGCTGTGGCCCCTGCTGGCGCGCGCGGTCGAAGTAGTCCTGCAGCTGCGGGCGGAAATCGGGGTGCGCGCAGCGGTCGATGATGACCTGGGCGCGCTGGCGCGGCGCCAGGCCGCGCAGGTCGGCCAGGCCCTGTTCGGTGACGATGATCTGCGTGTCGTGCTCGGTGTGGTCCACATGCGAGACCATGGGCACGATGCAGCTGATGGCGCCGTGCTTGGCCACCGAGGGCGTGACGAAGAACGACAGGTAGCCGTTGCGCGCAAAGTCGCCCGAACCGCCGATGCCGTTCATCATGCCCGTGCCCATCAGGTGGGTGGAGTTGATGTTGCCGTAGATGTCGGCCTCGATCATCGAGTTCATGGCGATGATGCCCAGGCGGCGCACCAGCTCGGGGTGGTTGGAGATTTCCTGGGGGCGCAGGATGATGCGCTCGCGGTAGAAGTCGATGTTCTTCTCGAAATCCTCGTAGGCGCTGCGGCTCAGCGATATCGCCGTGGCGGAGGCCTTGCCCATCTTGCCCGCCCGCAGCAGGTCCAGCATGCCGTCCTGCAGCACTTCGGTGAAGCCCAGCAGGTTCTCGAAAGGCCCGTGCAGCAGGCCGGCCAGCACCGCGTTGGCCACGTTGCCCACGCCCGACTGGATGGGCAGCATTTCCTTGGGCAGGCGGCCCATCTTCATCTCGTGCGCGAGAAAGTCGATGATGTAGCTGGCAATCTTGTTGGAGTTCTCGTCCGGCGTGGCAAACACGTTGTCGCGGTCGCCCTGGTGGGTCTCGACCACCGCAATCACCTTGGCCGGGTCCACGCGCAGGTAGGGCTGGCCGATGCGGTCGTCCGCATGGGTCATGTTGATGGGCACGCGGCGCGGCGGAATGGCCGTGCCGTAGTAGATGTCGTGCATGCCTTCCATCCGGGCCGAAGTCTTGGTGTTGACCTCCAGGATCACCTGGTCGGCAACCTCCAGCCAGGTCTTGTTGTTGCCCACGGCTGTGGAGGGGATCAGCAGGCCGTCGGCCGTGACGCCCAGCACTTCGATCACGGCAACATGCATGGGACCGAGAAATCCAAACCATGCGTGCTGTGCGACGTGCGACAGGTGCATGTCGATGAAGTCGATCTCGCCCGCGTTGATCTTGGCGCGGCAGGTCGGATCGGTGTTGAAGGGCAGGCGCTGTCCCAGGGCATCGGCTGCGGCCAGGGCACCATCGAGTTCGGGGGCGGTCGAGGCGCCTGTCCAGACGTTGATCTTGTAGGGTTTGCCGGCGGCATGCTCGGCCTTGGCACGGGTGGCAATGGCCTGGGGAACGGCCTTGGGGTAACCCGCGCCGGTGAAACCGCTCATGCCGACATTGGCGCCGCTGGGAATGAGCGCCGCCGCCGCTTCGGCCGACATGACGTGTTGAAGAAAGGCAGGGTGGCGTACCCGATCGGCCAGGGACATGGGGGAAAACTCCGCAACGGTGGATGGGCACCGGCGCACCGGGTGCGCCGGGTCAACCTGCGGATTTTAGCCGGGCCGGGCGAAACGCTAAGGGTTTACCCGTATCAACGGCCGGCGCTCATCCGCCTTTGCGGTTGAGCAGCGCGTACAGCAAGATGGCGCCAAAGGTGGCGGTGCCGATGCCGCCCAGCGCGAACTGGCCGAACTTGAGCGTGAAGTCGCCCGTGCCCAGGATGAGCGTGATGGCGGCCACGATGAGGTTCTTGTTCTGTGAAAAATCGACCTTGTTGTCCACCCAGATCTTGGCACCCGCCACGGCGATCAGGCCGAACACCACGATGGACACGCCCCCCATCACCGGCAACGGAATCGCCTGGATCACGGCACCGAACTTGGGGCTGAAGCCCAGCACGACGGCGATCAGCGCCGCCACCAGGAACACGGCGGTGGAATAGATCTTGGTGGCTGCCATCACGCCGATGTTTTCTGCGTAGGTGGTCACCCCGGTACCGCCGGCCGCGCCGCTGACCATGGTGGCGATGCCATCGCCGATGAAGGCGCGGCCCATGTACTGGTCGAGGTTCTTGCCCGTCATGGCCGTCACGGCTTTGATGTGGCCCAGGTTCTCGGCCACCAGGATGATGACCACCGGCGCGATCAGCAGCATGGCCGGCGCGCTGAACACCGGGGCCGCAAAGTTGGGCAGGCCGACCCAGGGCGCGGCCAGCACGGCCGACAGATCGAGTGGCTTGCCCAGGCCCAGGCCATTGGTCAGCACGGCGTAGATGATGCTGGCCACGACCAGGCCCACCAGGATCAGCAGGCGCTGCACCATGCCGCGCGTGAGCACCGCCACCAGGCCGACGCTGACGAAGGTGACCACCTGCATCCAGCTGTCGAAGTTGCTGGCGGCCATGTTCTTGATGGGAATGCCGGCCAGGTTCAGGCCGATCACCGCCACCACCGAGCCTGTCACCACGGGCGGCATGAAGCGCTCGATCCAGCCCGTGCCCACGATCTGCACGATGGCCCCAATCGCGGTGTAGAGCAGGCCGCAGGCGATGATGCCGCCCAGCGCCAGGCCGATGTTGGCGTTGGACCCCTTGCCTGCGTACGAAGTGGCGGCAATCACCACGCCGATGAAGGCGAAGCTCGAACCCAGGTAGCTGGGCACCTTGCCGCCGGTGACGAGGAAGAAGATCAGCGTGCCGATACCGCTCATCAAAATGGCCAGGTTGGGGTCGAACCCCATGAGGATGGGCGCCAGTACCGTCGCGCCGAACATCGCAATGACGTGCTGCACGCCCATGGCGCCCGTTTGCGGCCAGGGCAGGCGCTCATCGGGTGCGATCACGCCGCCTTGTTGTAGCGCGTCGGCGCTTTTCTCCCTCCAGGTCATGAAGCCCATGGATTTTTCTCCGTTGTGAACTGATGTCGCGCATCGTAGGGGATTTGGGCGTGGTGCAAGCGCTGCGGGCGCGGTTTTCCGCGTGTCGCGCCAGCGACTGGGCACGCGGTAAAACCCCGTGGCGCTGCGCGGCCCGGGCGCTCTACGCTTGCCGCCATGCATCCCCCCTACCTGCCCCAGATACGCCTGTACCAGAACTGGCTGCGCGAACAGCGCGGCCTGCAGTTTGCCGACTACGACGCCCTGTGGCGCTGGTCCACCACCGACCTGGATGCGTTCTGGCAAAGCATCTGGGACTATTTCGATCTCCAGTCGCCGACACCGCACACCGCCGTACTGGCCAAAAACACCATGCCGGGTGCGCAGTGGTTTCCCGGCGCGCAGGTCAACTACGCCCGCCAGGTGCTGCGCCATGCCGATGCGGCCCACGCTGCCGGCCAGCCGGCCATCATCAGCCGCAACGAAAAAGGCCAGCACCGCGAACTGTCCTGGCCCGAGCTGCGCCGCCAGGTGGCGTCGCTGGCGCTGCACCTGAAGGCCCAGGGCGTGCAGCCCGGCGACAGGGTTGCCGCCTACCTGCCCAACGTGCCCGAGGCCATGGTGGCCTGTCTGGCCACGGTGAGCATTGGCGGCGTGTGGAGCATCTGCGCGCCCGACATGGGCACGCATGCCGTGCTCGACCGCTTCCGGCAGATCGAGCCCAAGGTGCTGATCGCCGTGGACGGCGTGACCTACGGCGGCCGCGACCTCGACCGCCTGGCCGTGCTGGCTGAGCTGCGCGCGGCCCTGCCCAGCGTGCGGCACACGCTGCTGCTGGGCAAACTGAATGCCACGGTTGCAGTCGCTGATTGCGCAGACTGGAGAGGTGCGACCGTCAGAAATGATGCGGAAACAGCGGCTTTCGAACCACTGTGGCTGCCATTCGACCACCCGCTGTGGGTGGTCTATTCGAGCGGCACCACGGGCTTGCCCAAGCCCATCGTGCACGGCCACGGCGGCATGCTGCTGGTGGCGCTGCAGCTCGGCGCGCTGCACAACGACGTGGGCTGCAGCTACGCACCCAACAGCCTGGGCGAGCGCTACCACTGGTACAGCTCCACCGGCTGGGTGATGTGGAATGCGCAGATGGCAGGCCTGCTCTCGGGCACCACCTGCGTCATCTTTGACGGCAACCCCGGTGGCAGCAAGGAGCAGCCCGACTGGGGCCGGCTCTGGCGCTTTGCCGCCGAGACCGGCATCACCTACTTTGGCGCGGGCGCGGCCTTCTATGCCAACTGCATGAAGGCGGACATCACGCTCCGTGACTGTGGCGACTTGACCCGCATCCGCGCGCTGGGCACCACCGGCTCGCCACTCTCGCCCGAGGTGCAGCAGTGGGGCACGGCGCAGTTCCGAGACATCAGGCGCCGGGCGGTCGAGACGCCCGCCACCGCCGGGCTGTCCACGCCTGCGCAGGCAGGCATGGAGCCGCAGCCCGGCGTCTGGTGGAACAACATCTCGGGCGGCACCGATTTCTGTGGCGCCTTCATCGGCGGCCACCGGGAGCTGCCGCAGGTGCCTGGCGAAATGCAATGCCGCATGCTGGGCGCGGCGGTGGAGTCCTGGAACGCAGAGGGCGTGCCGGTGATGGACGAGGTGGGCGAGCTGGTGTGCACACAGCCGATTCCGTCGATGCCTTTGTACCTGTGGGGCGACAAGGACGGTAGCCGGTATCTGTCGAGCTACTTCGACATGTACCCCGCCGGCCACGGCCGCCAGCCCGGTGGCGGCGATGGCCCGGCCAGCATGGGCGCGGTGTGGCGCCATGGCGACTGGCTCAGGATCGGCAGTCACGGCGGCTGCATCATCTATGGCCGCTCCGACGCCACCATCAACCGCCACGGCCTGCGCATGGGCACGAGCGAGATCTACAGCGCGGTCGAGGCCCTGCCCGAAGTGCTCGACAGCCTGGTGGTGGACCTGGAATACCTGGGCCGCGACAGCTACATGCCGCTGTTCGTGGTGCTGCGCCCCGGCAGCACGCTCGATGATGCCCTGCGCGATCGCATCAGTGCCGCCATCCGCATCAGCTTGAGCCCGCGCTTTGTGCCCGACGCCATCGTTGCCGTGGCCGAGGTGCCGCGCACCCTGAGCGGCAAGAAGCAGGAGCTGCCCATCAAGAAACTGCTGCTGGGCCAGCCCATCGAGAAGGTGGTCAACAAGGACGCCATGGCCAACCCGGGCTGCCTTGCCTGGTACGTGGACTTTGCCGCACGCCACGCGGCCGAGAGTGCTGCATGAACAATCGCTGCAAGCGCTTTATGGATAAGCGCTACAGCCTGTTTTGACCCATATCCTGCGCGCGGCGCGGCACGGTGGAAAAGCCCATCGCATGTTCGGTGAAGCGCTCCACCAGCCGGCTGGTCTCGCCCGCGCGCCGCGCCAGCGCGATGCCCACCCGAAAGCCCGCCGGGGTGTCGGTGAGTGCCAGGCATTTCACGCCCGGCGGCACCACCAGGCGGGCCACGCCCGCCACCAGGCCCACGCCCAGGCCAGCGGCCACCAGGCTCATGATGGTCTGCACCTGCATGGCCTCTTGCGCCACGCGCGGTGAAAAGCCAGAGAGCTGGCAGCGCAGCAGCGCCAGGGCCGAGAGGCCGGGCACCTTGTCTTGCGGGTACATGATGAAGGGCTCCCCGGCCGCATCCGACAGCGCGATGGCGTCGCGCTGTGCCAGCCGGCTGTTCGCGGACACGGCCAGCACGAAATCGTCGCGGTCCATGGGCAAAAGCGCGAACGGCTCGGGATGCAGCACCGGATAGCGCACAAACCCCGCATCAAAGCGGCGTGCCAGCAGCCCATCGAGGATTTCTGCCGAGGTGCCCTCCGACAGTTCCAGCTCCATCTGCGGGTAGCGCGCCCGCAACGACGGGATCAGCTGCGGCAGCAGCGCATAGGTGGCCGAGCCGATGATGCCCAGGCGCAGCACCCCGCCCAGGCCCTCGCGCGCGTCGGCCACGGCCTGCCGGCAGCGCTCTGCATGGAACAGCGCCAGGCGCGCGTCGGGCAGCATGGCCTCGCCCTCGGGCGTCAGGCGCACCCCCGTGCTGTGGCGCTCAAAGAGTCGGCTGCCCAGTTCTTCCTCCAGCTTGCGCACCGACACCGACAGCGGCGGCTGGGCGATGTGCAGCAGCTCGGCCGCGCGGTGGAAGTTGCCGGTTTCCGCCAGGGCGACGAACTGGCGCAGCTGGCGCAGGTTCATTTGATACCTAATAAATATCAGTTTGTGAATTTTTAATATTAGACAGCATGAGCACCGGCTTCTACAGTGTTGCGCAGGGCCCGCCACAGGAGCGGGCACCCACAACATATTCGACGAGGAGACACCGTGACGCAATCCCGTAGAACCGTGGCCGGCGCCTTGCTGGCATTGGCCGCTACCGCCCTGGCCCCCGCCGTGCAAGCCCAGGCATTCCCCTCCAAGGCCATCAAGTTCGTCGTGCCCTTCGGCCCCGGTAGCGGCACCGACACCTCGGCACGCTATTTCGCACGCAAGCTGGGCGATCTCACGGGCCAGCCCGTGGTGGTGGAAAACAAGCCCGGCGCCAACGGCTTCATTGCCGTCAAGCAGGTGCTCTCCGCGCCGGCCGACGGCTATACCGTGTTCATCGGCAGCAACTCCACCCTGGCCGTGAACGCCGCGCTGTTCAAGGAGCTGCCCTACGACCCGGTGAAGGACTTCTCGCCGCTCACCATGATGATGCGCTCGCCCGCCATGATCGCCACCATGCCCAAGGCGCCCTACAGCGACCTCCAGGGCCTGATCGCCCATGCCAAGGCCAGCCCCGGCAAGGTGAACTTCGGTGCGGGTTCGGCCGGCTACCAGCTGATGGGCGAACTGCTCAACGACAAGGCCCAGATCCGCACCGTGCATGTGCCCTTCAAGGGCGCTGGCGAAACCATGACCGCCGTGGCCTCCGGCACCGTGGACTACACCTTTGCCGAAGTGACTGCCGTGCAGGAGCTGGCCAAGGGCGGCCGCGTGAAGGTGCTGGCCGTGGCCTCCGACAAGCGCGTGGCCGCCGCGCCAGAGGTGCCCACCGCCGCGGAAGCGGGGCTGCCGGGCTTCGAGGCCTACACCTGGGTGGGGGCCATGGTCAGCGCCAAGACGCCCGCCGCCGAAACCGCCAAACTGGCCGAGCTGTTCACCGCCATCTCCAGGATGGAGGAAACCCGGGACTTCTATGAGCGCATCGGCGCCACTGCCATGACCGGCGGCCCCGCGCAGATGCACGAGTTCCAGAAGAACGAGATCACCCTGTGGAAGCGCATCGTGACCCAGGCCAAGGTGCCGCTGCAATGAGCGAACGCCCCGCCCCGCAGCCGGGCCGGCACACCGACGCGGTGCTGATCCGCCGCCAGGGCCTGACGCCCACGCAATTGCAGACCTACAAAGACCACGGAGTTTTGGGATGAGCACTCTGGATTCACTGGCGCTCACGCGCATTCCCGCCGAAGACGAGGCGCTGCGCGCCGAGGTGCGCGCCTTCCTGCAGCAGGCCATCCAGGACCTGCCCGCACATATCCGCGCGCGCTCCTGGGGCGGCTACAGCAGCGAGCTGAGCCGCCAGCTCGGGCAAAAGGGCTGGCTGGGCATCACGCTGCCCACGCAATACGGCGGCGGCGGGCGCAGCGCCTTCACGCGCTACGTGCTGGTCGAGGAGTTCCTGGCCTGCGGCGCGCCCGTGGGCTCGCACTGGATCGCCGACCGCCAGAGCGCGCCGCTGATCCTGAAATACGGCACCGAGGCGCAAAAGCAGTTCTACATCCCGCGCGTGTGCCGCGGCGAGGCGTTTTTCTGCATCGGCATGAGCGAGCCCAACGCGGGCTCGGACCTGGCCAGCGTGAAGACGCGCGCCGTGCCGAACGCACAGGGCTTCCTGCTCAACGGCCAGAAGATCTGGACCACCAATGCCCACCACTGCCAGTACATGATTGCGCTGGTGCGCACCTCGGGCAGCACCGAAGACCGCCACAAGGGGCTGTCGCAGGTCATCGTCGATCTGTCGCTGCCGGGTGTCACCGTGCGACCCATCGAGGACCTCTCGGGCGACAGCCACTTCTGCGAGGTGTTCTTCGACAACGTGCAGCTCGGCGCCGACGCCCTCATCGGCGCCGAAGGCCAGGGCTGGGAGCAGGTCACGGCCGAGCTGGCGTTCGAGCGCAGCGGGCCCGAGCGCCTGTTCTCCTCCATCGTGCTGTTCGACCAGTGGCTCGACTACGTGCGCACGCCCCAGGGCCGCAGCGAATCGGCGCGGCAGCTGGCGGGCAAGGTGCTCACGCAGCTTGCGCCGCTGCGCGCCATGTCGGTGTCGGTGCAGGAAAAGCTCACCCAGGGCGCCAGCCCCATCGTCGAGGCCGCACTGGTCAAGGAGCTGGGCACCACGCTGGAGCAGATGATTCCCGCGGCCATCGCCGACGACCTGTTTTCACGCGATGCCGAGGAGGTGCCGGTCGAGCTGCTGATGACCCTCAAGTACGTGACGGAGGCCTCGCCTTCGTTCTCGCTGCGCGGCGGCACGCGCGACATCCTGCGCGGAATGATCGCCCGCGGCCTGGGCTTGCGGTGATTGGGAGAGACACATGACCACGAACAACAACGACATGTTTGCCGACGCCGCCCGCGATGTGCTGGCGGACCAATGCACTCCGCAGGTGGTGCGGGCCATGGAGTCCGGTGGCCGTGGCGCGCCCGCCGCGGCGGCTCTGTGGGAGCAGTTGGAGGCCACCGGCCTGGCCGATGCGCTGCTGAGCGAGGCCGACGGCGGCGCCGGCCTGGGTCTGACCCAGGTGTTTGGCGTGCTGGAGCAATGCGGCACGCATGCGCTGCCGCTGCCGCTGGGCGACACCCTGGTGGCGCGCGCGCTGCTGGCCCAGGCCGGCGTGGCGCGTCCCGCTGGCAGCATCACGCTGGCGCGCGGCGAGCGGCTGCAGGACGGGGGCCTGCGCTGCGCGCTGGTGCGCTGCGGTGCGGTGGCGGCATCGGTGCTGGTGCAGGCCGGTGGTGCCTGGCATCTGCTGCCCGTGACCGGCGCGCACGTCACGCCCCAGGCGCTGGCGCTGGATGCCGCGCTGGCTTGGTCTGCAGGCCAGGTACAGGCCGCACCCGTGGTGGCGGTGGATGCCGCACTCGACGTGCGCACCCTGCAGGCCGCCGTGGTGGCCGCGCAGATGGCCGGCGCACTGAAGGCCGTGTTCGACCGCACGCTGCAGTACGCCAACGAGCGCCAGCAGTTTGGCCGCCCCATCGGCAAGTTCCAGGCCATCCAGCACCAGCTGGCGGTGATGAGCGAGCACGTGTTTGCCGCGCGCATGGCGGCGCAGCTGGGCTGCAGCGGCGCCGGCGTGATACCCGACCGCCTGCGCGTCGCCACGGCCAAGGCGCGCTGCAGCGAGGCGGCGCTGGTGGTGTCGGAGCTGGCGCACGCCATCCATGGCGCGATCGGCTTCACCGCCGAATACGACCTGCAGCTGTTCACCCGCCGCCTGCATGCCTGGCGCCAGACGGCGGGCAGCGAGGCCTACTGGCACGGCGTGGCGGGCGAGGCCCTGCTGGCGCACCACGGCCTGACCCTGGACATCGTGCGGCGCATCACCGACGTGGAAACGGCGCCTTGAAGGCGCTTCGAAAACAATAGCTGCCAGCGTTCGATCACCAATGGATTCCAGGTCTTTTGCATTGAAGTCAAGCAATGACCAGCGCTGGCAGCGCCTATTTTGACAACGGAGATACCATGACCTTTCTGACCATCGAACGCGACGGCGGCATCCTCACCGCCACGATGAACCAGCCCGAGACGCGCAATGCGCTCACCGGCAACACGGCGGTGCAGGAGTTCGTGCAGCTGTGCGACACCGTGCGCAAGGACGCCAGCGTGAAGGTGCTCATCCTCACCGGCGCCGGGCCCATCTTCAGCTCGGGCGGCAACGTCAAGGACATGCAGCGCTTTTTTGGCGACGCCCTCACGCCCGATCTGATCCGTGAGGAGTACCGCCAGGGCATCCAGCAGATTCCCAATGCGCTGGTCCAGCTCGATGTGCCGGTGATCTGCGCCGTCAACGGCCCGGCCATCGGCGCGGGGCTGGACCTGACCTGCATGTGCGACATCCGCATCGCCAGCGAAACCGCCACCTTTGCCGAGAGCTTCGTGCGCGTGGGCATCGTGCCCGGCGACGGCGGCGCCTGGCTGCTGCCGCGCGCGGTGGGCATGGCCAAGGCCTCTGAAATGGCCTTCACCGGCGAGGCCATTAGCGCGCAGGAGGCGCTGGCCTGCGGCCTGGTGAGCCGCGTGGTGCCGGCCGACCAGCTGTTGCCCACCGCCCGCGCGCTGGCCGCCAAGATCGCGGCCAACCCCGGTGCCGTGATGCGCATGACCAAGCGCCTGCTGCGCGAAGGGCAGAGCGCCTCGCTGGCTTCGCTGCTGGAAATCTCGGCGGGCTACCAGGCCATTGCCCACAAGACGGCCGACCACCGCGAGGCGGTGACCGCCTTCATCGAAAAACGCGCGCCGAAGTTTCAGTAAAGCGCCACGGAGATCGCACGATGAAGCCGCTGCAGGGCCTGCGCATCCTGGATCTGTCCAGTGTGATTTTTGGTCCCCTGGCCAGCCAGATCCTGGCCGACTACGGTGCCGAGGTGATCAAGGTCGAGTCCCCCGAGGGCGACTCGACCCGCCACACCGGCCCCACGAAAGAGCCGGGCATGGCGGCCATGTTCCTCGGCTCCAACCGCAGCAAGAAAAGCGTGGCGCTGGACCTCAAGCAGGCCGGCGCCCAGGAAGCGCTGACCGCCCTGATTGCCACCGCCGATGTGCTGATGCACAGCATGCGGCCGCAAAAACTGGCCGCCCTGGGCCTGGCGCCCGAAGCGCTGCGCCAGCGTTTTCCGCGCCTGGTGTACGCCAGCCTGGTGGGCTTCCTGCCCGGGCCCTACGCCGGAAAACCGGCGTATGACGATGTGATCCAGGGCATGTCGGGGCTGGCCGATCTGATGGAGCGGCAGGGCGGCGAGATGCGCTACCTGCCCACGATTGCCGCCGACAAGACCTGCGCCCATGTGGCGGCGCATGCCATCCTGGCGGCGCTGTGGCAGCGCGAGCGCACGGGCGAGGGCGCGTTGGTGGAAATCCCCATGTTCGAGTCCATGGTGGGCTTCAACCTGGTCGAGCACTACTACGGCCAGCATTTCGAGCCGCCGCTGTCGGCCCCCGGTTACCCGCGCGTGCTGGCGCCCTGGCGCCGGCCCTACCGCACGGCCGACGGGGCCGTGGCCATGATGCCGTACACCAATCTGCACTGGCAGCGCTTCTTCACCGAAGTGGGGGCGCCGGAGCTCGCGCGCGATGCGCGCTTTGTCGACATCGCCAGCCGCACGCGCCACATCGCCGAGCTGCTGGAAATTGCCTCGGGCTTCACCGAGCGCCACACCACGGCCCACTGGGTCGCCACCTGCGAACGGCTGGAAATCCCGGCCGCGCCCGTGGCCCGGCTGCAGGACTTGCCGCAGGACCCGCACCTGGTGGCCACCGCATTCTTTGAAACGGTGGCCGACCCGGCCCTGGGGGAATTGCGCTTTCCGGGCGTGCCGGTGCGCTTTGACGGGCAGCGCCCCGCCATCACCATGCCGCCGCGGCTGGGCGAACACACCCGGGAGCTGCTGGCGCAGGCCGGGCTCGGCGCCGCGCAGATCGAGGCCCTGCTGGGCGCGCGCGCTGCCATCGCCCCCGCTGCTTGAAAAGGACCACCGACATGCAAGCTCAAAACACGCCCGTCCCTCAAAACACCCCAGCGGCGCCCGCAGGCGTGGACCGCAGCTTGCCCCGCCTCGGCCAGGGCTTTGTGTGGCAGGACCTGCAGGTGGGACAGCGCTTTCGAACCTTCCGGCGCACAGTCACCGAGACCGACCTGGTCAGCTTCATCGGCGTCACCGGCATGCTGGAGGCGATCTTCATCGAAGACGGCTACGAGGGCGGCGCCATGGCCGGGCGGCCCGTGCCGGGGGCGCTGACCTATGCGCTCATCGAGGGCTTCATCCTGCAGACCATGATCCAGGGCACGGGCCTGGCCATGCTGGAGCTGCACCAGAAGATCCTGGCGCCCGTATTGGTGGGCGACACCATCGAGGCGGTAGTGGAGGTGGCGGAGATCCGCCCCACGTCCAGGAGCGGCCGCGCCGTGGTGACCTCGCGCATCGATGTTTTCAATCACCAGGGCGTGATGGTCATGACCTACACCGCCACCCGCCTGCTGGCCGGGCGTGTTTGAGCCGATTTCCCCCCATAACAACCCAGGAGACAAGCACCATGACAAGAATCGATTCGACCACCACCCTGCAGCCGCACAAGAGGCGCCGTTGGAGTCTGGCTTTGCTCGGCTGCGCGGCCGGCGTGGCGGCCCTGGCCCCCATGGGCCTCGCCCAGGCGCAAAGCTACCCCAGCAAGCCCATCACCCTGGTGGTGCCCTTCCCGCCGGGTGGCCCCACCGACCAGGTGGCGCGGGTGCTGGCGCAGAAGCTGGGCGAGCAGATGGGGCAGTCGGTGGTGGTGGACAACAAGCCCGGGGCCAACGGCAACATTGGTGGCGCCCTGGTCAGCAAGGCGGCCGCCGACGGCTACACCGTGCTCTACAACACCTCGTCCATCACCCTGAGCCCGGCCCTGTACAAGAACCTGAGCTACGACGTGCAGAAAGACCTGGCACCCGTGGCCCTTACGGCCGTGGTGCCTTTGGCCCTGGTGGTGCACCCCAGCATTCCCGCCAACACCGTGCGCGAATTCGTCGAGTACGCCAAGGCCAATCCCGACAAGCTCTCCTATGGCTCGGCCGGCAATGGCAACGTGACCCATCTGGCGGCCTACCAGTTCACCCAGCACCAGGGCATCAAGGCCACGCATGTCTCGTACCGCGGCAGCGCGCCGGCCGACGTGGACCTGGTGGCGGGCCAGATCCAGTTCATGACCGACACCATCAACTCGGTGATGCCCTTCGTGAACGACAAGCGCCTGAAATTGCTGGCGGTCACCACCGCCAAGCGCATGTCCCTGTACCCCGCCGTGCCCACGCTGGCGGAAACCGTCATGCCCGGCTTTGAGGCGGGGGCCTGGCAGGGCGTGATGGTGCCCGCCAAGACGCCAGACGCCGTGGTGCAGCGCCTGAACACCGAGATCAACAAGGCGCTGCAAAGCGACGAGGTGCGCACCAAGCTGGCGGTGCAGGGCGCAGAGCCGCTGGGCTCGACTCCGGAGGAGTACCGCAGCTACATCGGCAAGGAACTGCAGCGCTGGGCCGGCGTGGTGAAGTCCACGGGCATCACGCTCGACTGAGACGGTTTTGCCTTCAAGCGTAAACGATGGTTGGTTCGCCTTGCCGTGCTAGAGCACTGTCTGCGGCTTCCCGCCTGGTTATCCGCTTGAATGCAAGACCGTATGAAGCGGCTTTGCCCTGCCCTCCGTTGCGCAGGGCATTCCGCACCGCGCCCGTGCGATATGGGTTCGGGGCTACCATGGGCGCGTTTTTTCCTGAACGCACCTCCATGCTTGGCCACTTCGTCCCCGCACCTCTGCTGTCCACAGCGGCGCGGGCGTGTGCGCCCGTGGACCAGTCGCCCACCCTGCGCGCGCTCTACGGGTTCCAGGCCCGCAGCTGATACCGCGCCGGCCCCGCGTGCAAGGGGCTGGCGCAAGCCCCTGGCGCGGCGCCGCGCGCACACCGCCCCACGGGCCCCGGCACATCCCAACCCTCCCCTTTGTCTGTAGGGCACCGGTGCGCCGCCTGGCGCAGCGGTGCCATGGCCATGGCGGCCACACCGCTGGAGTTCTTGACGATGGACCTCGTGCTGCCCAATTTCCCCTCTGTTCTGTCCGGACCTTGGCCCGATCTGCGCGCCTGGTGGCGCCGCGCCATGGAGCTGCGTATCGATGTCGACCCGCCCGCCGCAGGCGCCCTGGAGCAGGAACTCGACACCCTGCACCGGCGCCTGTACACGCCGGGCGACCGGCTCTGCGGCCTGGCCATGGAGCCGCTGCCGGACCCGCGCTTCGCCATGCACCGCCGCGAGGCCGACGGCGAGTGGTATGTCTATGTGGAAGACCGGCTGGAGCGCCGTCTGGCGGGCTACACCGTGTTCAACCGCCTGATCGAGGTGGACCGCCACACCGACCCGCATGTGCGCGCCCCCCACTCCAAGTACGCCCCGGCCTACCAGCGCCGGGGCCTGGCCACGGCGGTGTACGGCTGGGCGCTGGGTGCCGGCACCTGCCTGGTGTCGGGCGCGCGCCAGTCCAGCGGGGCGCATGCACTGTGGCGCTCGCTCATGCACCGCCACGCCTGGGGCTACGTGGATCTGCGCAACAAGCGGCTGGTGTACCTGGGCCGCGCTGTGAGCGCGTCCCGGCGCGAGGCCCTGCCGGTGCGCATGCTGCTGCTGGGTGCCGGCTGGACGCTGCCGGCGTTTGCCGCCGCCGTGCGCATGGCGCAGGAAGGCGATGGGCAGTCGCAGCGCCAGCGCGAGGCGACCGCCGCCTGAGCATGGGGGCGACGGCACCCGCAGGGCGCCTGCATAATGGACTTTCCGCGCCGTGCCGCACCCTGGAGCCCCGCCCATGCCGACCCCGCCAGCGCCCAAACGCTTCTCCATGATCCGCGAGTTCCATCTGGCGGACTGGTTCACGCTGGGCAACGCAGTCTGCGGCGTGGGCGCCCTGTTCTCGGTGATGTCGTACCTGGAGACCGGCGAGGTGGTGCACATCTACTTTGCCTGCGCCCTGGTGCTGGCCGCGCTGATCTTTGATGTGCTGGACGGCCGCATCGCGCGCTGGCGCCAGAAAAGCTCGGCCATGGGCCGCGAGCTCGATTCGCTGGCCGACGTGATCTCGTTCGGCGTGGCGCCCGCCATCATTGCCTATGGCTGCGGCATGCAGGGGCTGTACGACCGCATCGTGCTGGCCTACTTCGTGGCCTGCGGGGTGTCGCGCCTGGCGCGCTACAACGTCACGGCCGAAACGCTGTCGGGCGACGATGGCAAGGTGAAATACTTCGAGGGCACGCCCATCCCCACCTCCATCGTGCTGGTGGGCCTGCTGGCCCTGGCCGCCTACATGGGGGCGGTGCGCGAACATCTGTGGTTCGGCCAGGTGCTGATTGGCGGCTTCACGCTGCACCCGCTGGTGCTGCTGTTTGCGCTGTCGGGTTCGCTGATGATCAGCCGCATCCGCATTCCGAAACTCTGATCTCCTGCCCGGGCGCTGCGCTGCCGGCACTGCAGCGCCCGCCTGCCGCCATGGCCGCGTGAGCTCCACCATGGAGGCGGTATGCACGGGACGTTACGCTTTCGCGGGGTGCTGCACAGTACACTTTGCCTTTTTGGCCCCCCTGTGGCGCGCCTGCCCGGCGCCAGGTGGCAAGCCTTTCATCCTGCAATCCCTCCATGGCCCTTGAAATGGCGGCGCAAGCCCGCACCAGCTTTGACCTCAAAAGCGCCTCGCTGCCCGTAGTGGCCGTGGTGCTCAAGACCACCGACGCCGCACAGTTTGCCGCCGACCTGGCCGAGCGCGTGGCCGATGCCCCCGGTTTTTTCGACAACGATCCGGTGCTGATCGACCTGGGCCCCGTGCGCGAGGCGCCCGAACCCATCGACTTTGCCGCCATCACGGCCCAGTTGCGCCGCCATAGCACCTTGCCGGTGGCCGTGCGCGGCGGCAGCGTGGCCCAGATGGAGGCTGCGCGCGCTGTGGGCCTGGCCGCTGCACCCGATGCCCCGCAGGCCCGCGCCGAAGCGCCAGCGCCCGAAGTGCGCGAGGTCATCCGCGAGGTGGTGCATGAGGTCGAAGTCGTGCGTGAGGTGCCCATGGCCGGCCCCGGCACCGTGGTGGTCGACAAGCCACTGCGTTCGGGCCAGCAGGTCTATGCGCGCGGTGCCGACCTGGTGGTGATGGCCGTGGTGAGCTTTGGCGCCGAAGTCATTGCCGACGGCAACATCCATGTCTATGCCCCGCTGCGCGGCCGTGCCATTGCCGGTGCGCGCGGCAACACCGAGGCCCGCATTTTCTCGACCTGCCTGGAGCCGCAGCTCGTCTCCATCGCGGGCATCTACCGCACCACCGAGACCGCGCTGCCCGCCAATGTGGCGGGCAAGCCGGCCCAGGTGCGGCTCGACGGCGAGAAGCTCCTCATCGAGCCGCTGGCCTGAGAGCCTGAGAGTCTTTTTCATTCATATCAACTCCCACAGAGAATCAGCACACATGGCCAAAATCGTCGTCGTGACCTCCGGCAAGGGTGGCGTGGGCAAGACCACCACCAGTGCCAGCTTTGCCACCGGCCTCGCCCTGCGCGGCCACAAGACCGCCGTGATCGACTTTGACGTCGGCCTGCGCAACCTGGACCTCATCATGGGTTGCGAGCGGCGTGTGGTGTATGACCTGATCAACGTGATCCAGGGCGAGGCCAATCTCCACCAGGCCCTCATCAAGGACAAGCAGTGCGACAACCTGTTCGTGCTGGCTGCCAGCCAGACGCGCGACAAGGATGCGCTCACGCAAGAGGGCGTCGGCAAGATCCTGACCGACCTGGCCGGCATGGGCTTTGAATACATCATCTGCGACTCGCCCGCCGGTATCGAAAGCGGCGCGCTGATGGCCATGCACTTTGCCGACGAGGCGCTGCTGGTGACCAACCCCGAGGTGTCTTCGGTGCGCGATTCCGACCGCATCCTCGGCATGCTGGGCAGCAAGACCAAGCGTGCCATCGAAGGCGGCGAGCCCATCAAGGAGCACCTGCTCATCACGCGTTACAACCCCAGCCGGGTCGAAGACGGCCAGATGCTGAGCCTGGAGGACATCCAGGACATCCTGCGCATCAAGCTCATCGGCGTGATCCCCGAGTCCGAAGTGGTGCTGCAGTCGTCCAACCAGGGCACGCCCGCCATCCATGCGCAGGGCACCGATGTGTCCGAGGCCTACAAGGACGTGATCGACCGTTTTCTGGGTGTCACCGACAAGCCGCTGCGTTTCATCGAGGCGGAAAAGCCCGGCTTCTTCAAACGCCTGTTCGGGAGCAAATAAGCCATGGCTTCTTTCCTCTCCTTCCTGCTCGGCGAAAAGAAGAAGACCGCCAGCGTCGCCAAAGAGCGCCTGCAGATCATCCTGGCGCACGAGCGCAGCGGCCGCAATGCTGCCGAGCCCGACTACCTGCCCGCGCTGCAGCGCGAACTGGTGGCGGTGATCTCGAAATACGTGAAGATCAGCCCCGAGGACCTCAGGGTGCACCTGGAACGCCAGGACAATCTGGAAGTTCTCGAAGTGAAGATCGAGCTGCCCGAGGCGGTACGCTGATTGGGTGTGATAGGCCTACAGCGCAATATGCGCATGCGCTGGGGCTCTCAAAATAACAGGAAACCCGCGCTGGCGCTGGCGCTGGCGGCGGAAGGCACGGTTCAGTGCCGGTGCTTCGCCCACTTCCCGGCAAAGGCCTGGGCGATGCTCAGGCCACGCTGGCCCGGCACCAGCGTGGCGGTCTGGCCTGCGGCCAGGCTGCCCGGCTGCTCCACCGCCAGGTAGTAGCCGCAGCAGCCCGCCAACGCCATGGCACGGCCCGCCTGGGCAAACCCCATCACCGCGGCGAACTTGTAGCAAGGCTCGCGCGGCGCCGTCACGCGCAGCACGCAATCCGGGAAGTGCAGGCGGTCGCCCACGAACACCTCGTGCTCCAGCAGGCTGCTCACCGTGAGGTTCTCACCCAGGAAGCCCGGTGGCAATGTTTCATCCAGTGGGCTGATGCCCCGCTCGCGCCGCTGGACCTGCCAGAAGGCGTAGTGCACCGCCGGGTAGGCATACACCGCCTTGGCCAGGCCACCGTGCACGCTCAGGTCGGCCTGCTCGTCACCGGCCAGGCCCAGCGGGCCCACGGCAACAGGGCCGGGTGTGGCGGATTTGCCGATGGCGGTGAGAATGCGGCGTTCGCCGATGCGCACGGGCTGGGCCGTACCCACGTTCACGCTGTGCAGCTGCAGTGTGCTGTCCATGGGCTGTGCCGCTAGAGGGGATGCTCGGTGTAGAAGCGCCCGCCGTGGTAGAGCAGGGGCGACAGGCCTTCCTGGTGCTGGCAGCGCTCGACCTCGCCGACAAAAATCACATGGTCGCCTTCGTCGTAGCGGCTGCGGTTGAAGCACTCGAACGTGGCCACGGCGCCCGCCAGCAAAGGCGCGCCGCTGATGCCGGGGTGGTGCTCCACGCCGGCAAAGCGGTCGATCCCGCGGGCGGCAAAGCGCTCGGCCAGGGCCTTCTGGTCGGCTGCCAGCACGTTGATGGCGTAGTGGGAGCCGTGGGCAAAGGCCGGCATCGAGGCCGCCGCGCGCGACAGGCTCCACAGCACCAGGGGCGGCTCCAGCGACACCGAATTGAACGAGTTGGCGGTCAGGCCGATGAACTCGCCCGCTGCATTGCGGGCCGTCACGATGGTCACCCCGGTGGCGAACATGCCCAGCGCATCGCGAAACTCGCGCGCAGAAAAACTCGGCGGGCGGGCCAGGGCGGGTGGTTGCTGGGAACTGTTCACAAAAACGGGGGCACGGGGCCGTGGAGATGGGGAGGGCTATTATGGTGTGGCGCCCCCGGCCACGCAGGCGTGGGGCTCTTTTCCGGAACATTGCATGGCACGTTTACCCACTTACATCACCCTGGGCGCAGGCCCCACCGTGCTCATGCTGCACGATGCCGATGGCGGCCACCTCACGTTTGCGCCCCAGGTGGAGCGGCTGGCCACTGCCGGCTATCGGGCCGTGGCGTGGGACATGCCGGGTTATGGCCACAGCGCACCCATTGAGCCGTACACCTTCAAGGGCCTGGCGCAAAGCTGCCTGGCGCTGGTGGCGGCGCTGCAGTGCGGGCCGGTCACGCTGGTGGGCCATGGGCTCGGTGCCATGGTGGCGGCCGAGGTGGCCTTGCGCCAGCCCGCGCTGGTGCGGCGGCTGGTGCTGTGTTCGGGCGGCCCCGGCCTGGATGCCGAGGCGGTGCAGCGTTGGGTGAGCCCACGTTTGCAGGCCCTGGAGGCGGTGGACGGCGGCCAGTCGATGGAGCGGCTGGCCCAGGCCCTCGTGCCCCGGTTCATCGGCAGCGGGGCCTTGCCCGAGGGCGTGCGGCTGGCGGGCCATGCGCTGTCGCAGGTGTACCCGGCGACTTATCGGCGGGCGCTGCAGCTGCTGGCCTTGTTTGACCGCGATGCCACGGCCTTCATACGCCTGGCCATGCCCACCTTGCTGCTGGGTGGCGCCATGGACCCCTGCACGCCGCCCGCCGCCCTGCAGGCCCTGGCCCATGTGCTGCCCGATGCGCGCCACCAGAGCCTGGCGCATGTCGGCCACTGGCCGCAGCTCGAAGACCCGGACGGATTTGATGCGGCGTTGCTCGACTTTCTGGCCGAGCAGCGCCGGCTGCACTGAACTGAGGGCTTTCAGGCGGCGAAGGCGGCGCGCCGTGGCGGCACGGCCTCGGCACCCAGAAAGCCGAAGTCCATGGCGGGCTGAGTGCCGCTGATTAGCTCTGCCAGGGCCTTGCCCGAGCCCGCGCCATGTGTCCAGCCCAGGGTGCCATGGCCGGCATTCACCCACAGCTTGCCCAGGCGCGTGCGGCCGATGAAGGGGATGTTGGTGGGGGTGGCTGGGCGCAGGCCGGTCCAGTACTGCGGATTGCCGCCCTGCTCGGGTGTGCGGGTGTCGCACACGCCGGGCAGGATCTCCTCGATGCGGCGCGACAGCATGTGGCAGCGCGCCCGGGCCACGGGGCTGTCGAGCGACAGATCGAACCCGCCCAGCTCGATGGTGCCGGCCACGCGCAGCACATCGCCCAGGCGGCTCATGGCGAGCTTCTTGCCGTCGTCGATGGTCGAGACCATGGGCGCGCCCTCGGGCTTGAGCAGCGGGAAGGTGGCGCTGTAGCCCTTGCCGGGGTAGATGGGCAGATCCACACCCACGGTGCGCAGCAGCGGCGCACTGTAGGAGCCGCAGGCCACCACGATGGCGTCGCCCTTCAACAGATAATCTTTCTTGCCGCCAGCGCCCGATTGGCGATCGATGACAGCTACTGAATCAATGGCATTGCCAATCTTGTTCAGTCGCAGCACATCGTGGCCATACAAGAACTTGGCGCCACGCTCGGCACAGCGGCGGGCCAGTTGCTGCGTGAACACGCGCGCGTCGCCGCTTTCGTCGGTGCTGGTGTAGGTGCCACCGGTGATGCGGTCGCCGTAGGCCTTGAAGGCCGGTTCGATCTGCAGCAGTTCGCCCTTGCTGACCAGGCGGCGCTGCACCCCGAACTGGCGCATCACCTCGACGGCGTGGCCTGCTTCGTCCAAGGATTTCTGGTCGGAATAGAAATGCGCGATGCCGCGTTCGAGCCGGTGGTATTCGATGCCGGTGCTGCGTACCACGTCCTTCAGCGCCGCATGGCTGTAGGCGCCCAGGGCCACGATCTGCTGCACATTGCGTTCAAAGGCGTGGTCGTTGCACTGGGCGAGGAACTTCAGGCACCAGCGCCATTGCTCCCAGTCGAGCTGGGGTCGAAACAGCAGAGGGGCCTCCTTGTCGAACATCCACTTGAGCGCCTTCCACGGTGCTGCGCGGTTGGCCCAGGGCTCGCAGTAACTCACCGAGATCTGTGCTGCATTGGCGAAGCTGGTTTCCAGCGCGGCGTCGGGCTGGCGATCGACCACGGTCACTTCATGTCCACGCTCCAGCAGATGCCAGGCGGTGCTGATGCCGATGATGCCGGCGCCAAGAACGATGGTTTTCATGGGCGCAGTGTGCGCGACATTGCGTTACTCTAAAAGCAAAATTAAACTTACTCCAAAAACATCAGTGCATCTAATAAATTGCGCTGCACAGTGGCCCATTTTTGCGCGAGTTGAAGACCATGAGTACCTACGATCCCGCCGCCCTGGAATGCCTTGCCGCCATCGTGGAAGAGGGCGGTTTCGAGCGTGCCGCCCAGCGGCTGAACGTCACGCAGTCGGCGGTTTCGCAGCGCCTGCGCGCGCTGGAGGCGCAGGTGGGCTCGGTGCTCATCGTGCGCAGCCGGCCGCTGCGGCCGACCTCGGCGGGGCAGTTGCTGCTCAAGCACACCAAGCAGATGCGGCTGCTGCGCGCCGATCTGGAGCGCGATCTGCAGGAGCTCGCCCCCAGCACGCCCGGTGGCACGCGCGAGGATGAGCGCATTTCGATTGCCATCAACGCCGACAGCATTGCCACCTGGGCGATGGGCGCGCTGCACGATCTGGTGCGCCAGCGCCTGCCGCTGGAAATCATCGTGGATGACCAGGATTTCACCCAGGAGTGGCTGCGCTCCGGCCAGGTGCTGGGCTGTGTCACCACGCTCAAGCAGGCGCTGCGCGGCTGCAAGATGGTGCCGCTCGGGGCCATGCCCTATGTGGCGGTGGCTTCGGCTTCGTTTGCCCGGAAGTACCTGCCGCAAGGACTGACGCCGCACAATTTTCGCGATGTGTCGTTTCTGTCGTTCAACCGCAAGGACGACATGGCCTCGGAGTTCGTGGCGCGCGCATTCGGGCTCAAGCGGGTGGCGCTCAACCACCTTTTCGTGCCCAGCGCGGAGGGCCAGATGCGGGCTGTGGCCGCAGGCTGGGCGGTGGGCGTGGTGCCAGAGTTGCTGGCACGGGACGCCTTGGCGGACGGCTCGATGGTGGAGCTGGCCCCGGGGTGCGCCTTGCCCATCCAGCTGTACTGGCATTGCTGGAACCTGGAATCGGAATTGCTTGACGCCCTGACGGCGGCCCTGACCCACGCTGCGACCGAGGCACTGGTGCCCTGAGACCGCGCGGGTTTGCTCCAGCGAAGCGCTGGCACGCGGTGCGCGCGTCGGGTTTCGTTGCAGAAATGAACGATGTGGTTGCAATGCAACTGCCAAAGTATTTTTTTGTACCGGTGTGTATAAGATGTCGGCATGCCAACGCCGAAAACCAAGGTTTCCTTCAAGGAACAGATGCACCAGGCGCGTGAAGACGCCATCCTGCAGGCCACCTGCCGCCTGCTGGGTGAAAAGTCTTTCGACGTGATGACGATGGACGATGTCGCCAATGCCGTGGGCATCGCCAAGGCCAGCCTTTACAAACACTTCGCCAGCAAGGAAGACCTGTGCTGCGCCGCCATGGTCCAGATACTGGGGCGTGTGCGTGCCTACCTGGACACCCTGCCCGCGGAAATGCCGCCCCAGGACAAGCTGCAGGATCTGGTGCGCTGGTCGCTGGAGCGGCTGATCACCAACGAAATGCCGCTGCTGCCCAGCCGCAATTCCAGCCTGCGGGCGGTGCTCATGGCGAGCAGGCAGTATCTGGACGGACTGGTGGCGGTGAGCGACCAGATTGGCCAATGGATCACCGAGGCGCAGGCGCAAGGCCTCATCAACCCTGCGTTGCCGCCGCTGGTGGTGCTGTACACCCTGTTTGCCCGCGCATGCGACCCCGTGGTGGGGTTTCTCAAGGAAGGCGGCCAGTATTCGGACGCGGAAATCGTCGACCTGGTGGTGCGCACCTGTTTTGACGGGCTGGCGGCACGCTAGTGTTCTGCCCCCGAAGGGGCGGTGCCGTGCTGCGCGGTGAAATTGGCCGTGCGAAAACGCGCAACCTCCGTGCGCAAGGCCACCATGCAGCCCATGGATGCCCACGCAATTCGGTGGGCCCTTATGGGGCCTGGCGGCTGACGGGGACGAAAAAAACCCTGCCGAGGCAGGGCTTGGTTGGTGGCAGCGCTGCCTCAGCGCACGATGAGCAAGGGCACCTTGCTGTGGGCCAGCACCTGGGTGGTGACCGAGCCCATCACCAGCGTGGCGATGGCGCCGTGGCCATGCGAGCCCATGACCAGCAGATCGAACTTGCCGGTGTCAGCCACCTTGGCGATGGTCTCACCCACGGCGCCCACCTTGACGTTGCGCTTGGCATCCACACCATGGCGGCCCAGAAACTTGCACACGGGAGCGAGGATCTTTTCGGCTTCTTCGGCGTGGTACGTGTCAACGACTTCCTTGCCCAGGGCCGCGCGTGCGCGTGCCGGCAGCGGGGCCTGCACGGTCAGCACGGTGTAGGTGTGGTTGCCGCCCAGCAACTCTTCATGGGTGGCCAGGTAGGCGAGCATTTTCTTGGTGTAGGCGCTGCCGTCGACAGCAAGCAGGATGTTCATGGTGTGTTCTCCGGAATGGGTGGTTCAGGCTAATCGGCGCGCGTTGTTCTTGTCTTGAGCTGTGTCAGGTTTCCTCGTGCGCATCGAAAGTTTGTCAGCCTGTGCCCATCATACGGAAATACAGCACTGCGCCTGGAACATGGCCTGTTCCCCCTTGCGCGCATAACCCAGCGGGTTGGCCACCACGCGGCATTGCCAGGCCTCTCCCTGTGCGTTGGTGCCCGTCACCGTGTAGTCGCTGGGGGCATGCAGATGCCCGTGCAGCCACAGCCGGGCCAGCGGCAGCAGATCGTCCAGGGCATTGCAGAAACCGGCGGTGCCGGGCACCAGCCCATAGCGCGGGTCAGCGCTGCGCAGGCTGGGCGCGAAATGGGTGACGGCCACCGTGGGCCCGGTGTGCGGTTGTGCCAGTGCTGCGCGCAACCACTGCTGGCATTGCAGCGCCTGGGCACGCACGGGCTCTGCCAGAAAGGGCTCGCCGTGGCGTGTCCCGCCGGTCTTGCGCAGATAAAAGTTGGCGGCGCGAAAGGCCTTGTCGCGCTGCTTCAGGCGCCGCGCGAGGTCGGTGCTGCCTTCGTGGTCGGCCAGGGCATCGAAGTCGCTCCAGAGCGTGGTGCCGACAAAGCGCACGCCATGGAGCACCAGGGTCTCGCGTTCCAGCCAGGCGATGCCCAGCCGGTCGCAGACCGCGCGCAGCCGGGCATGGGCCGCGTCGAAGTCCTGCGCGTCGTACTCATGGTTTCCGGGCACAAACAGCACGGGTGTGGGCCAGCCGGCGAATTGCGGCAACGGAGAAAAACGCTCCAGACCGAAGGCCTGGTCGGTGAGCTGTCCGCCCTGCTGGTACGAGCCAATGTCGCCGGCCAACACCAGCACATCCGCCGCCGCGGCGGGCTCGGGTTCGAAATGGGGATGCGCCTCCAGGTGCAGGTCGGACAACAGCTGTATCTTCATGGACCGTCAGTCGATGGCGGGGCGGCCCGCCGGTTGGGGAAAGGTGCGCCGGGCGGCGCGTGCCAGTGCCTGCAGCAACCAGTTGATGGCCGTTTGCTGCGGACCGCGCCGGTGCCACAGCGCATCCACATGCACCGCCGGCACATCCAGCGGCAGGGGGCGCAGCACCAGTGCTTCGGCGATGCCGGTCACTGGCACAAAGTGGCGGGGCAGCACGGTGAGCAGGTCGGAACTGGCCACCACCCGCCCCGCAGTGAAGAACTGGTTGACGGTGAGCACCACGCGCCGCTCGCGCCCCAGCGACGCCAGGGCTTCATCGATGAAACCAAACGGGCGACCGGAAAAGCTCACCAGCATGTGGCGCGCGGCGCAAAAGTGGTCCAGCGTCAGCGGCGCAACGGCCAGCGGATGGCCCTGGCGCATCACGCACACATATTCGCCGTCGTAGATGCGGCGGCTGTCAAAGGCCACCACCCCCCCCGACTGTGCCCGCGCCGTCAGGCCGGCCAGCACGGCGGGAAAGTAGCCCACCGCCATGTCGGCGGATTTTTCTTCGAGGAGGCGGCGGGGGTCGCGCGTGGTGAGCGGCACCACCCGCACCGAAATACCGGGTGCCTCGCGCTCCATGATCTCCACCAGGCCGGGCACCAGCGTGGCGGCGGTGGCGTCGGACAGGGCCAGCACAAAGGTGGAGGTGGCCGTGGCGGGCTCGAACAGGCCGGGCGCCAGGGATTCCTGCAACTGCGCCAGGGCCTCGCGCACCGTGGGCCACAGCGCCAGCGCGCGGGGTGTGGGCTCCACCCCGTGGCCGCTGCGCACCACCAGATCGTCGCCAAGCACATCGCGCAGGCGGCGCATGGCATTGCTGACGGCCGGTTGCGTGAGCGACAGCTTGTGCGCGGCCCGGGTCAGGCTGCGCTCGGCCATCACCTCGTCGAAAACGCGCAGCAGGTTCAGATCGAGGGAACGAAAGTTGACGGGCGAGAGGTGATTCATATATTAACAATATGAATGAATTGGATTCACAATATAAACTTGAATAAATAAAGGGTAAACCCTAATATCCTTCCATCGCCCGGCAATCTCGCCAAAAGCGTTTGAAAGGGATCTTGAAATGACCAGTTTTGCACACGTGGATTACTCCACACAGCACCTCGGCGTGGCCCGGGCAGAGAATGCCATCGTGGCGTTGAAAAATGTTGTTGCAGGCTTTGACGGCGCGCGCGGCGCCGCCTCCATGCTGCTGGCTGCGGTGGTGGCAGCGCTGCTCGTGGTGGCCAATCAGGTGATCGACACCTGGGGCGACGGCCATCTGCTGGCCGCCTGGATCGTGCTGTGGGTGGTGGCATTTGCTGCCATTGCCCTGCTTGCCACGCCGGCCCGCCGCGCTTCGGTAGTGCTGCGCACCGGCTACAAGGCCTGGATGGAAAGCCGCCGCCAGTCTGCCGAAGACCAGCGCACCTGGAATGCCGCCCTGCGGGATGCCCGCATGATGGCGGACCTGAGCCGCGCCATGAGCGCCGCCGCCACCAGCCAGCAGCACTTGCGCAAGCACTGCTGAGCACTGCCCAGACTCCCTGCGCCCCCGGCATGGCCGCTGGGCGCAACATCCCAAGCCGTGGCACAGTCCACGGCTTTTTTGTTGGGCGCTCGCAGCCGGCCCGGCAGCCCACGCATGAAAAAGCCGCCTCGCCCTGGGAAGGGGCGGGCGGCTTGAGTGCATGGCATTCGCGCCACAGGGGGAGCGATGCTCCCTTCGCAGTGCGGCGCTTGCGTCAGACTTCCGCGAGGCGCTTTGCGATGGCAGCGCGGGTTTCCAGCAGTTCCTTGGGCAGGTGGTAGGCCAGTTGCTCGAAATGCGCATCGTGCAGCTGGAGTTCGTCCACCCAGGCGGCCTTGTCGATGTGGGTCACGGTCTGGAACTGCTGGGCGTTGAAGTCCAGGCCGGTCCAGTTGATCTCGGTGTACTGCGGCGCAATGCCGAACATCGTGTCCTGGCCCTCGGCCTGGCCTTCGATGCGGTCGATCATCCACTTGAGCACGCGCATGTTCTCGCCGTAGCCGGGCCAGACGAATTTGCCATCTTCACCCTTGCGGAACCAGTTCACGCAGAAGATCTTGGGCAGGGTGTGGCCCGATTCCTCCAGCTTGTGTTCCATGTCGAGCCAGTGCTGGAAGTAGTCGCTCATGTTGTAGCCGCAGAAGGGCAGCATGGCGAACGGATCGCGGCGCACCACGCCCTGGGCACCGAAGGCGGCGGCGGTGGTCTCGGAGCCCATGGTGGCGGCCATGTACACGCCTTCCATCCAGGTGCGGGCCTCGGTCACCAGCGGCACGGTGGTCGAGCGGCGGCCACCGAAGATGAAGGCATCGATGGCCACGCCATTGGCGTCGTCCCACTGGGGGTCGAGCGCCGGGTTGTTGGTGGCGGCCACGGTGAAGCGCGAATTGGGGTGGGCGGCCTTGGCGCCGGTCTGTTTGGCGATTTCGGGTGTCCAGTCCTTGCCCTGCCAGTCGATCAGGTGGGCGGGGATGCCGCCACCGTCCTTTTCCATGCCTTCCCACCACACGTCGCCGTCGTCGGTCAGGGCCACGTTGGTGAAGATCACGTCCTTGTCCAGCGAGCGCATGCAGTTCGGGTTGGTGTGCATGTTGGTGCCGGGGGCCACACCGAAGTAGCCGGCTTCGGGATTGATGGCGTACATCTTGCCATCGGCATGGGGCTTGATCCAGGCGATGTCGTCACCGATGGTGGTGACCTTCCAGCCCGCAAAACCGGCCTCTGGGGGGACCAGCATGGAGAAGTTGGTCTTGCCACAGGCACTGGGGAAGGCGGCGGCCACGTGGTACTTCTTGCCCTGGGGGTTGGTCACGCCCAGGATCAGCATGTGCTCGGCCAGCCAGCCCTGGTCGCGGCCCATGGTGGAGGCGATGCGCAGCGCCAGGCATTTCTTGCCCAGCAGCGCGTTGCCGCCGTAGCCCGAGCCATAGGACCAGATCTCGCGCGTTTCGGGGTAGTGGACGATGTACTTGACCTTGGGGTTGCAGGGCCAGGAGGTGGTGTCCTTCTCGCCAGCCGCCAGCGGTGCGCCCACGGTGTGCATGCAGGGCACGAACTCGCCGTCGGTACCCAGCACGTCATGGACGGCCTTGCCCATGCGGGTCATCAGGCGCTGGTTCACGGCCACGTAGGCGCTGTCGGTCAGTTCCACGCCGATGTGGGCGATGTGGCTGCCCAGCGGGCCCATGCTGAACGGCACCACGTACATGGTGCGGCCCTTCATGCAGCCGTCGAACAGCGGCTGCAGCGTGGTGCGCATCTCGGCCGGGGCCATCCAGTTGTTGGTCGGGCCGGCGTCTTCCTTCTTCTCGGAGCAGATGTAGGTGCGGTCTTCCACGCGGGCCACGTCCGACGGGTCGGAGCAGGCCAGGAAGCTGCCGGGGCGCTTGGCCGGGTTGAGCTTCTTGAAGGTGCCGGCATCGACCAGCTGCTGGCACAGGCGGTCGTACTCTTCCTTGGAGCCGTCGCACCAGTAGATGGACTCGGGCTTGCACAGGGCGGCCATGTCGGCCACCCAGGCCAGCAGGCGGGCGTTCTTGACGTAAGCGGGGGCGTTGAGATTCAGGCCCTGCATCGTGGGTGCGTTCATCGGGGAGCTTCCTAAGTTGAAAAACAGTTTTTTCAAAGGAAGCGGACCTGGTGGATCGCGGCGAGGCCTGGCGCAGTTGCGGATGCTGAGCGCTGCCTTTGAAAAAACGGCTGAGGTGCTCAGTCGGCGGGCGGGTGCATGGCGAATCCCCACGGAGTGGAGGCTATGCCACGGAATCCGCGGGTCGGCTGGGATGACGATTTTATGAACCTGCCGCCAGTTTGTCTGTCAGACTCGGGCCAAAATTATGCAAAAAAAGCATAGGGTTATGCATGAATATGGCTAGGATGGCCGCGAGTTCAGGCCTGCGAGGCCTGCCAGCGCTCATACCCGGCCTTGCGCAGGGCGCAGGCCGGGCAGGTGCCGCAGCCGTAGCCCCAGGCGTGGCGCGTGTCGCGCACACCGTGGTAGCAGGTGTGGGATTGCTCCAGGACGATATCCACCAGCGCCCGCCCGCCCAGGGTGCGGGCCAGTTGCCAGGTCTCGGCCTTGTCCAGCCACATCAGCGGCGTCTCGAAGGTGAAGCGCTGTCCCATGCCCAGCGACACGGCCACCTGCAGGGCCTTCAGTGTGTCATCGCGGCAATCCGGGTAGCCCGAGAAATCGGTCTCGCACATGCCGCCCACCAGCGTGTGCAGCCCGCGCCGGTAGCCCACGGCGGCGGCGAGCTGGAAGAACAGCAGGTTGCGCCCCGGCACGAAGGTATTGGGCAGGCCAGCGGCGTCCATCACGATTTCCGTCTCGCGCGTCAGGGCCGTGTCGCTGATCTGGCCCAGCACGGACAGATCGATCATGTGGTCTTCGCCCAGCCGTTCGCGCCACTGCGGAAAACCTGCGCGCAGGGCGGCCAGCACCGCGTGGCGCGCCTGCAGCTCCACCTGGTGGCGCTGGCCGTAGTCGAAGCCGATGGTTTCGACATGGGCGAAATGCTCCAGTGCCCAGGCCAGGCAGGTGGTGGAGTCCTGTCCGCCAGAGAAAAGTACGAGGGCGTGTCCGGATCGCATGGGCGGCATCTTTCGGCAAGGGTGGGCGTAAAAAAACCCCGCGCTGCGGGGTTCGTGGCGAACGCGGCGTGCGCCTCAGGCCATGTTCACGGCAATGAAGGCCAGCAGGAAAATCATGATGGCGCCCACGACGGGCAACACCACGGGAATCAGCGGGACAACGTTTTCCACGGCATCGGCCGAGTGCGCTTCGGGGGCGTGCGAGGTGTTGTGGTCAGACATGGCAAGAACTCCAAAGGGCGTAGAACTGCTGCAATTCTAGCTGCAGCACCGAAGATCGCGACGCCCACGGCGTCATTACATCAGCGCGGCTTCCATGCCGGCCGCGCGCAACGCCTCCAGCACCTGGGCCACATGGGGCTGGCCGCGGGTCTGCAGCACCAGCTCGATCTCCACGTTCTGCGCAGCCAGCATGGTGAAGGCCCGCTGGTGGTGCACCTCCTCGATGTTGGCGCCCGCGTCCGCCACGGTGGCGGTGATGCGTGCCAGCACGCCTGGAATGTCGCGCGCACTGACCTTGATGCGCGCCAGCCTTCCAGAGCGCACCATGCCACGCTCGATGATGGCGGCCAGCAGCAGCGGGTCGATGTTGCCGCCGCACAGCACCAGCCCCACCTTCTTGCCGGCAAAGCGCTCGGGGTGGCGCAGCAGCGCGGCCAGGCCGGCGGCGCCCGCACCTTCCACCAGGGTTTTCTCGATTTCCAGCAGCATCAGCACGGCCTGCTCGATGTCGCCCTCATCCACCAGCACCAGGTCGTCCACCAGGCGTTTGACCACTTCCTGGGTGAGGGTGCCGGGCGTGCCCACGGCAATGCCCTCGGCGATGGTGGAGGTGCCCTGCGGGTGGTGCGTGCCCTTGATGGCATTGACCATGGCCGGAAAGCGCGCGGTCTGCACGCCGATGATCTCGATGTCCGGGCGCAGCGCCTTGGCGGCGGTGGCCACGCCGGCGATCAGCCCGCCGCCGCCCACGGCGATGACCAGGGTGTCGAGATCGGGCACGGCCTGCAGCATCTCCAGCGCGAGCGTGCCCTGGCCCGCAGCCACCGCTTCGTCATCGTAGGGGTGGACGAACACCAGCCCCTCGGCGTCGGCAAGATGGTAGGCATGGGCGCGCGCCTCTTCCAGCGTGTCGCCGTGCAGCACCACCTCGGCGCCAAAGCCGCGCGTGCGCTCCACCTTCACGCCGGGCGTGAAGCGCGGCATGACGATCACGGCGCGCAGGCCCATGCGCTGCGCGTGGTAGGCCACGCCCTGCGCATGGTTGCCCGCGCTCATGGCCACCACGCCGCGCGCGCGCTCGGCCGGTGTGAGCAGCGTGAGCTTGTTGCAGGCGCCGCGCTCCTTGAAGGAGGCGGTGAACTGCAGGTTCTCGAACTTCAGGAAAACCTGGGCGCCGACGATGTCCGACAGCGTGCGCGACTCAACGCACGGCGTGTCGAGCACCTGGCCTTGCAGCCGGGTGGCTGCATCGCGAATGTCTTGAATGGAAAGCATGGCCGCCATTGTGGGGGCAGCAGCACGCGCCGGGAAAGAGCTGCATGCGGTGCAGTGACGAAATTTCATCCATGGCTGCCAGCGCTGGTGCACAAAACGTCTGCTGCCGATTTTTCCCACGATCATCCCGGAGCACTTGTGCTGGCGCCGCTGCAAGCGCCAGCGGTGCATGGGGCATCAGGCCGGAAAAGCGCGCGCCAGTACCGCGGCCACGTCTACCGCCCGGGTGTCGATGGCCCCCACCACCCGGCCCGCGCCCGCGCTGCCCAGCCGTGTGGCCATGAAACCATCGGCCACCGCTGCCGGCGCATGGCGGCGCAGCAGGCAGGCCTGGGCCACCAGCACCAGGCGCTGCACCAGCACGCGGCCCAGGGCTTCGCGCTGTTCGGGCGGCGTGGCCAGCAGGCTGCGCAGCGCCTGCAGCTCGGCCTGCAAAAGCGGCTCGCCCGCAGCGGCTTCCGCCAGTTCGGCCAGCAAGGCCATGGCGGCATCGGGCGCGCGGCCGATGGCGCGCAGCACATCCAGGCACATCACGTTGCCCGAGCCCTCCCAGATGGAGTTGACCGGCGCCTCGCGGAACAGGCGGGCCATCACGCTGCTGTCCACATAGCCGTTGCCGCCAAACACTTCCATGGCCTCGCCGGTCAGCTCCACCGCGCGCTTGCAGACCCAGAACTTGGCGGCGGGCGTCATCACGCGCTTCCAGGCGCGCTGCACGGGGCTGTCGTCACGCTCGAAGGCCTCGGCCAGCCGCATGGCCAACACCAGCGCGGCCTCGCTTTCCAGCGCCAGGTCGACCAGCACCGCGCGCATCAGTGGCTGCTCGGCCAAGGGCCTGCCAAAGGCCTGGCGCTGGCGGGCATAGGCCAGCGCCTGCACGGTGGCCTGGCGCAGGATGGCGGCGCTGCCCAGCACGCAGTTCAGCCGGGTGGTGGTGGCCATCTCGATGATGGTGGGGATGCCGCGTCCTTCCTCGCCCATCAGGATGCCCCAGGCATCCTCGAACTCGACCTCGCTGCTCGCATTGCTGCGGTTGCCCACCTTGTCCTTGAGGCGCTGCACGATCACCGCGTTCTTGCTGCCGTCGGGCCGCCAGCGCGGCACGAAGAAGCAGGCGTGGCCGCCCTCGGCCGTGCGCGCCACCACCAGGTGCGCGTCGCACATGGGCGCCGAGAAAAACCATTTGTGGCCACGCAGCAGGTATTCGCCACCGCGCCCGCCTGCACCGGGACCCGAACGCAAGGGCGTGGCCAGCGTGGTGTTGGCGCGCACATCCGAGCCGCCCTGCCTTTCGGTCATGCCCATGCCCAGCCAGATCGCGTGTTTCTGCGCCAGCGGCACATCGCGCGCGTCGTAGTCGTTGCTGAACAGCGGGGCCTGCAGCTGCGCCCACAGCGCGGGCTCTTTCTGCAGCACCGGAATGCTCGCCGTGGTCATGGTGGCCGGGCACAGCGTGCCCTGCTCCACCTGGCCATGCAGATAAAAACCCGCCGCCCAGGCGGCCCAGCGGCCGGGCTGTGCGTCGCGAAACGGCTGTGCGACCAGGCCCTGCCCGCGGTACAAGGCCATGAGCGCGTGCCAGCTTGGGTGGAACTCCACGCTGTCGATGCGCCGCCCGCGTGGGTCAAAACCGTGCAGCGTGGGCGTGTGGCGGTTCGCCTCCTCGGCCAGGCGCCAAGTTTCCTGCGCGCCCAGCTGCTGGCCGTAGGCCGATAGCTGCGGCCGCGCCCAGAGCGCGCCCGCACGCTCCAGGGCTTCGCCCAGGGCGGCATCGGTGCCGAGCAGGTTGAAATCGGCCAGTTCGTCGAACTGATTGAAAACCTCGTGCGTGCGCCAGGCGGTCATGGTGTGGGCCTCTTTCGTCTACCTTCGGGCGGCCACCATGATGTCCGGGAAAAAATGGCCAGGCAAGGTGCACGGGGGTGTGCGGGGGGTGTGCGAAATATTGTGAGAACTCGTGGGCCGCGCACCACGCACTTCAGCGCAACACCCTGCAATTGCCGAACTCGCAGCGGATCGCCAGCGCATCGCCGTTGGTGCAGGCCACACTGTAGGTCTCGAACCCCGGGCCCTTGGCCGCCAGCGATGCCAGCGGCTGTTCGCTGCACGACTGGCTGCGCGCCAGGCGCTCGGCGCTGAAGGCGTCGGTGCCAATCTGGCGGGGCAGTGCAAGCGCGGGCGCGGGGCGCGGTGGCGCCGGTTGGGGCGCGGCCGCCACCGGGCCATGCCCCCGGGTCGCCATGCAGGCGGCCTCGGTTTGCCGGCGCCGCTCCAGCGCCTGCAGCCCCTGCGTTGCACCCAGCACGCCGCCCACGGCCGCCCAGTCGCGCACCGTGTCGTGCCCGTAGCCCAGGCCCCACACCAGCGCAGCCGTCACCAGCGCGCCCTGTACCAGGCCGTCCAGCGTTTCAGCCACTACGCCCACCTGGGCGGCGTGCTGCCTGCAATAGTCCAGGTCGGCGCCGTAGCGGGCGCTGGCACTGTCGTCGGGCGCCCGCTGCGCGGGCAGGTCGGGGCTGTGTGCGGCGCAACCTGCGAGCACCAGGGCCAACAGGCCAACGCACAGTCGTTGCGGCAGCGCTGGCAGGGCGCGCCTGCCTCCTTCCTGCCGTGGGCCACGGCCCATCACGGCGGCGATGGCGGCCGTGGTGCGGGGGCGGTGCATGGGGGTCATGTCGTAGGTGAAGGTCAGGGTGCGTGGAGGCGAGGGCATCCGCAGGGGGTGTCAAGGCGGCAGTATGTACCAGTGCCCGTGTCGGCGTCACTCCGCCATGCGCCCCTGGCCAAGCTTGCAGAAGGGGTTGTTCAAGGTGCATCACGCGAAGGCGCTGCAGCGGCAGAACGCGCATTCCAGCGATCTGGCCCTGTCCGCAGTTTGTGCTTTATCAAACTACAGGTAGTGTTTGATGGGTATCGTACACACCATAGGTAGTGTTTTAACCCCCTTGACGGATTGTGAGAACCCATGGCGTCCACCCTTGTCACCTTGCCCGGTGAAGTCGTTTTGCGCAGCGGGCAGCGCGTTCCTTTTGACGCCGAACGCATCCGTGCCGCACTCGCCAGCGCCGGGCAGGCTGCGGGCGAATATGGCGCCGAAGAGGCTGCACTGCTCACCGCACAGGTCACCAAGGTGCTGATCCACCGCTTCCATGGCGAAGCGCCCACGGTGGAGCAGATCCAGGACGTGGCCGAGCAGACGCTCATCGCCGCCAACCACCTGGCCACGGCGCGCGCCTACATCGTCTACCGCGAGCAGCACGCCACCTTGCGCGCCGACAGGCAGACGCTGGTGGATGTCGAAAGCTCCATCAACGAATACCTCACGCGGGCCGACTGGCGCGTGAACGCCAACGCCAACCAGGGCTATTCTCTGGGTGGCCTGATCCTCAACGTGGCGGGCAAGGTTACGGCCAACTACTGGCTCTCGCATGTCTACACGCCCGAGATCGGCGCGGCGCACCGCAACGGCGACATCCACATCCACGACCTCGACATGCTCAGCGGCTACTGCGCGGGCTGGTCGCTGCGCACGCTGCTCCATGAAGGGCTCAACGGCGTGCCGGGCAAGGTGGAGGCCGGGCCGCCCAGGCACATGTCGTCCGCCGTGGGGCAGATCGTCAACTTTCTGGGCACGCTGCAGAACGAATGGGCGGGTGCGCAGGCCTTCTCGTCGTTCGACACCTACATGGCGCCCTATGTGCGCGTCGATGCCATGGACTACGCCGCTGTGCGCCAGTGCATCCAGGAGCTGGTCTACAACCTCAACGTGCCATCGCGCTGGGGCACGCAGACGCCGTTCACCAACCTCACCTTCGACTGGATCTGCCCCGACGATCTGCGCGAGCAGGTGCCGGTGATTGCGGGCAAGGAGATGCCGTTCAGCTACGGCGAGCTGCAGGCCGAGATGGACCTCATCAACCGCGCCTACATCGACGTCATGACCACGGGCGATGCCAAGGGCCGCGTGTTCACCTTCCCCATCCCCACGTACAACATCACCAAGGACTTTCCGTGGGAGAGCGAGAACGCGCGGCTGCTGTTCGAGATGACGGCCAAGTACGGCCTGCCGTACTTCCAGAACTTCATCAATTCCGAGCTGGAACCGAACATGGTGCGCTCCATGTGCTGCCGCCTGCAGCTCGACCTGCGCGAATTGCTCAAGCGCGGCAACGGCCTGTTCGGCAGCGCCGAGCAGACGGGTAGCCTGGGCGTGGTCACCATCAACTGCGCGCGTCTCGGCTATCTGCACGCAGGCGATGAGACGGCATTGTTCACCGCGCTCGACCACCTCATGGAGCTGGGCAAGCAAAGCCTGGAGACCAAGCGCAAGCTCATCCAGCGCCTCATGGACCAGGGCCTGTTCCCCTACACCAAACGCTACCTGGGCACGCTGCGCAACCACTTCAGCACACTGGGCGTGAATGGCATCAACGAGATGGTGCGCAACTTCACGGGTGACGCGCACGACATCACCAGCGAGCGCGGCCACGCGCTGGCGGTGCGCCTGCTCGACCATGTGCGCGAGCGCATGACCGCCTTCCAGGAAGAAACCGGCCACCTCTACAACCTGGAGGCCACGCCCGCCGAAGGCACGACCTACCGCTTCGCCAAGGAAGACAAGAAGCGCTGGCCTGCCATCCTGCAGGCGGGCACCGTGGAGCAGCCGTACTACACCAACTCGTCGCAGCTGCCCGTGGGCTTCACCGACGACCCTTTCGAGGCGCTGCAGCGGCAGGAGGCCCTGCAGGGCAAGTACACGGGCGGCACCGTGCTGCACCTGTACATGGGCGAGCGCGTCTCCAGCGGCGCGGCCTGCCGCGAGCTGGTGAAACGGGCGCTGACGAACTTCCGCCTGCCCTACATCACCGTCACGCCCACGTTCTCCATCTGCCCCACGCATGGCTACCTGGCGGGCGAGCACCCGTTCTGCCCGCGCTGCGATGAAGAGCGACTGGCGGCCAAGCGTGCGCGCCTGGCTGCGTGAATGGAGCAGAGCAGAGCGCTAGAAACCCCGGCAGATTTCCATCAGGCCTTTATGGCGATCCACACCACAGCATTTCAACCAAGGAGCACTTCATGAGTCACTTTTCGCCCGCAGAACACACCGCCCTGGCCGCCGTTCAGCTCACTGACGACGAACGCCAGCCCTGCGAGGTCTGGACCCGCGTGATGGGCTACCACCGCCCGGTGGCCAGTTTCAACACCGGCAAGCAGGGCGAACACCACGAGCGCCGTTTCTTTGCGGAGCAGGCGCGTGGCGGCAGCAACGCCTGCTGAAGCGCTGCGCGTGGGCGGCCTCACGCCGCTCACCACCATCGACTTCCCGGGCCGCCTGGCGGCCGTTTTCTATTGCCAGGGCTGCCCCTGGCGCTGTGGCTATTGCCACAACCCCGAGCTGTTGGACGCCACGGCGCCGCCCCAGCTGCCCTGGGCCCACGCGCTGGCTTTTCTGCAAAGCCGCCGGGGCCTGCTCGACGGCGTGGTGTTCTCGGGCGGCGAACCCACCTTGCAGGCAGCGCTGCCCGCCGCCCTGGCGGAAGTCCGCGCCATGGGTTTTGCCACGGGCCTGCACACCGGCGGCATGTACCCTGAACGCCTCGCGGCCGTGCTGCCCCTGCTCGATTGGGTGGGGCTGGACATCAAGGGTCCCCCCCATCGGTTCGATGCCATCACGGGTGTGTCGGGCAGCGGGGCGCGTGCCTGGGAGTCGCTGGGCCTTCTGGTGGCCAGCGGCGTGGCGCATGAGTGCCGCACCACCTGGCATGCAGGCCTGTTCCCGCCCGACGAACTGCAGGCACTGGGCAACACATTGACCAGCGCGGGGGTCGCGCTATGGAAGGTGCAGCCCTGCAATGTTCCGGTCAACCACACGGTGGCGCACCCACAGGAGAGCGACCAGGGCGGCCACGTTGTGTCGTAGGCCGCCCTGGTCACGTGGGAATGCGCACTGGCTTCAGCCGCGGCCGGGCACCCAGCCGAGCAGGCCCGGTTCCTTGCGCCATGCGTCGGCAAAAACCACCAGGGAGGCCACCGCCCAGAACACCAGGTATTCCACCCCGGCCTTGTTCCAGTACCAGCCCACGCCGTTGACGATCATGATCGCGCCCGCCGCCACCACCATCAAGCCGGCGGACAGCAGCGCCGCATACTTGGTGAACACGCCCAGCAGCAGCGCCACTCCCACCGCCAGTTCCAGGATGCCGGAGAACACCACAAACACCTCCGGCGGCTGGAACCCCGCCTTGCCGAAGAACACGACGGTGCCTGCAAAGCCGACGATCTTGGACAGCACATGGGGCAGGTAGAAAAGGCCCACGAGCATGCGCAGGACGCGCATCGGGAGATCGTTCGCCTCGCGGGAGGCGCTCGAAGAAGCAGTGAGTGGGAGCGATGACATGATGACCTCGACAACGGTGCACCTTCCACGTGCGAGGCGGCGAAACCTTTTGGGCCTTTGCCTGGCAACCCCGTTCATACAGAAGGTGAAATCAGTGTATTGGTCGCTGATTGGCTGATAAATCAGGAAAAGCGGGACACACTGGTGCGCCATTGGTGTTGATATTGCGCTCAATGTTTGAGGTGTATCAAGCACGACCAGCGCGTGTTGCGCTGGCGTTTTGTCGGTCTTCGCGGCAAGGCGTGCATGCCCTCACCGGCTTGCGCATTCAGCCGGGACTATGCGCTGGTACACACCCGCAGCACCTCGGTCCCGTACGCCTGCAGTTTCTTGGCACCCATGCCGCTGATGCCCTGCAGGTCGTCCAGCGACGCGGGCTTGCGCTCGGCAATGGCCGCCAGGGTGGCATCATGAAAGATCACATACGCGGGCAGATTGTGCTCGCGCGCCACCTCGGCGCGCCAGGCCTTGAGGTTGATGAAGCGCACCTGCGCATCCGGCCCCAGGTTGGCGGCCGCGGCGGGCGGGGCGCTGCCTTTGCGGCTGCGTTTGGCAGGGGTCGATGACACCGATTCGCGCAGCTGCACCGGCACCTCGCCCTTGAGCACGGCGCGCGAGCCTTCGGTAAGGCCCAGGGTGTCGAAGCTGTGGCCGCTCTCCAGCATGACTTTGTGCAGGCCAACGGCACCGGTGGCCAGCAGTTGGCGCAGCACACCGCGCAGCTGTGCTTCGGAATAGTCCTTTCCCACGCCAAAGGTCGAGAGCTTGTCGTGGCCGAACTGCTGGATCTTCTCCGTGTCCTTGCCACGCACGATGTCCATGATGTGGCCGGTGCCGAAGCTCAGGCCGCTGGCCTGCTGCACGCGGTAGATGGTGGACAGCAGCTTGCGTGCCGCGTCCGTGCCGTCCCACACGGCAGGGGGGCTGATGCAGTTGTCGCAGTTGCCACAGGGTGTGGATGCTTCGCCAAAGTACGCCAGCAGCCGCACGCGCCGGCAGTCGGTGGCCTCGGCCAGCGCCAGCAGGGCGTCGAGCTTGCCGCGCAGCGCCTGCTTGAACTCCTCGCCCGCCGGGCTCTCGTCGATCATGCGGCGCTGGTTCACCACGTCCTGCAGGCCATAGGCCATCCAGGCATCGGCGTTCAGGCCGTCGCGGCCCGCGCGGCCGGTCTCCTGGTAGTAGCCCTCGATGTTCTTGGGCATGTCCACGTGGGCCACAAAGCGCACATCCGGCTTGTCGATGCCCATGCCAAAGGCAATGGTGGCCACCATCACGATGCCTTCCTCGCGCAGGAAACGGTCCTGGTTCTTCTGGCGCACCTTGGTGTCCAGCCCCGCGTGGTAGGGCAGGGCGGTGAGGCCCGCGTCGCTCAGCGTGGCGGCCAGTTCTTCCACGCGCTTGCGCGACTGGCAGTACACCACGCCGGCCTCGCCCGCATGTTCGCGTTCGATGAAGCGCAGCAGCTGCGTGGTCGCGTCCTTCTTCTCGACGATGGTGTAGCGGATGTTGGGCCGGTCAAAGCTGCTGATGAACAGCCGCGCGTCTTCCAGCTGCAGCCGCTCGATGATGTCGGCGCGCGTCAGGTCGTCGGCCGTGGCCGTGAGCGCAATGCGCGGCACGCCTGCATAGCGCTCGTGCAGCACGGTGAGCGCGCGGTATTCGGGGCGGAAGTCGTGGCCCCATTGGCTGACGCAATGCGCTTCGTCGATGGCAAACAGGCTGAGGTGGCCGCCCTGGTACAGGCTGTCGAGCAGGCCGAGGAAACGCGGCGTGTTCAGCCGCTCGGGCGCGGCATACAGCAGCGTGATGTCGCCGGTCTGCAGGCGCAGCTCCACGTCCTGCGCCTCGTCAAAACTCAGTGTGGAGTTGAGAAATGCGGCAGAAACCCCCGCCTCGTGCAGCGCGCCCACCTGGTCGTGCATCAGCGCGATCAGTGGCGAGACGACGATGGTCACCCCACGCCCCTGCTGCTGGCGCACGATGGCTGGCACCTGGTAGCACAGGCTCTTGCCGCCACCCGTGGGCATGAGCACCAGCGCGTCGCTGCCGGCGATCACATGCTCGACGATGGCCTGCTGGGGACCGCGAAATTGTTCGTAGCCAAAGACGTCGTGCAGGACGGTGTGGGCGGGCGAGGCGGAAAGGGACGGACGGAGGGACAACGGGAGCTCTGAATTTGATAGCTGATAGCGCTTTTCCATCAAGCGCTGGAGGCCAATTTTTGCCTGAAACTGCGGGGTAGAACCTGCGCGGAAGCAAAGCGGCTATTGTGCGCCGAGCACCGTCTCCCAGGGATTGACCAGCACCACGGGCGCGCTGACGAAGTCGCTCACGTTGCGCGTGACCACGGCCAGGCCATGTTCCAGTGCTGTCGCTGCGATCAGCGAATCAAAGGCTGCCATGGGCTTGCCCGCCGCCTCGGTCTGCGCGCAAAGGCGCGCCCAGTACCCCGCTGTGTCGCGCGTGAAAGCCAGAGCCCGTTGACCAAACCCCGCCTGCACCCCTGTCAGCCAATGGGCCAGCTCGCTTTGCCGGCGAGAAGGCGGCAGGCGAACGATGCCCCGCTCCAGTTCGGCCAAGGTCAGGGCCGAGACAAAAAGGTCGGCAGATGCGCGCGCGCCCATCCAGTCCAGCACTGCGGGATGGGGAGCGGGCCGCACCAATTCTGACAGCAGGCAAGTGTCCAGCAGGTATTTCACGCCAGGTCACTCCAGGGCCAACGTGCGGATGGGTTCGGCTGACCGCGTCGTGTCCAGCGGCTCGCCGCGTGGCGCCTTCAACAGCAGGGAAACCAGCGCATCTTCGCCTGCCAGCCGTCGGTACTCGGGCGCTGCCAATAGCACCACGGCGTCGCTGCCGCGCCGGGTGACCAACTGGGGACCTTGGTTCAGTGCGCATTCCACCAGTTCACTGAAGCGGCTTTTGGCGTCTTGTAGCTGCCAAGCATGCATGATGGGTCCTTTTTTATCAGACTAGTCTGTCTAGTATGTTGGAGCAACATGATCATGTCAATCGCATAGGCAGTGCCAATCACCGGCTTACAATCCCGCCCGGTGCCCACCCTGCTTGCACATGAGCAAAAAAAGGCCGTTTTCTTGCTCTCCATTCATTTCATGCGGCCTCTATTCATAGAGTGCGCCGCCGGTGTTTAAACGTGTGCACTTTCCCGGCGTTGCGCGCTCGCTGAAGAAAGGTTTCACATGAACAACATCACTTCGTTTGCGCGCCAGGCGCAAACCCACCTCCAAGCGATTGCGGGCGCCGACAATGCCGTCGTCAAGCGGTCTCACGTCTACGAACTGATGGCCGCTGCGCTGGGGCTTGGCTCCCATGCCACCTTGAAGGCCCATGGCCTGCTGTGCCCTCTGCCGTCACAGCCGCTACTGGCGCACTACGGTGCCTTGCATCCTGGGCCTTGTGCTGCGCGGGCCGAGACCCTCGGCGTGGCCCGTGAGCGCTGCGAGCCCCTGGCGCAGGCCTTGTGCGCGGATATGGCAGCGAAGGCGCTGGGCCTGGTGCCATGGGAAGACATCCTCGGGGCCCTGCTTTCGGGCAGCCGAGAGCTTTACCGTGAAACACCGCGCGACGATGCGTACTACGAGTCACTTTACGCAGCGCTGGACGACGATCCCGACGCCTGGCCAGAAGATCCGGAATCCTTACGCCTGGACAGCCCCTTCGTGTGCCAAGCCTTGCAAAAGGCAGCCGGGCAGGGCGAGGGGCGCGCCCACCTGGCGCTGGGTCTTCTGGTCGAGCGTGGAGCCCGCGTGGATGCTGGGCACCAGGGCGGAGACGACGCTGAGGAAGACGCAGACATGGACGATCTGCCCGATTCGCGGGCTGGCTTGTATGGGTACGAGCGCCAGCAAAAGGGCGAGGTGCTGACGGGCGTCGAACTGGAATGGGCCGAGGACTATGCAGAGCGCGTCCAGCGGCGCGCTGCGGCATCGCGTGACCTGGCCACGCGCAGTAGTACCGCCCGCGACCACTTCAACGCCGCCGCCGCATTGGGCCAGCACGATGCGTTGCTGCTGCTGGCAGACCGGTATGGCGATGATCGCTTCTTTGACCTTCAGGCGCCGCAGGTTCGTGCCGACCCTTTGTGGATTGCCGACCTCGCGCAACGCGTAGGCCGCTATGAATGGGCGCCCGCCTGGTTGGCATTGGCGGCCGAGCGTGGCGACATGCGGGCCATGCGAGAGCTCATGGAGTCGTGGCAGGCAGGCGATCCTGTCAAGGTATGGACCTGGTTTCACTACGCCAGGTTGCTGGGTAAGGACCTCACCCAAGGTGACTACCGGGCCATTCACGGGGATGGCTCCAGCTACGACGACGTGGGTGGCCCCATGTTTGTGGATGGGATGGATGGCGTCGAGCTTCCGACAGTGGATGAATCCGTGCGCCAGGAAACTCTGCGGGCGGCGCAATCCTTGTTTGCACGCATGAAGGGCGACAACGGGCTGCTGCCGAGCGCCCAGTGAAGCACGGCAGCCGGGTCAGTCCAGCACGGTGCGCGCAATGATGTTGCGCTGGATCTCCGACGAGCCTTCGTAGATGCGCAGGATGCGTGCATCGCGCACATAGCGTTCCAGCGGCATGTCCCGCGTAAAGCCGTAGCCGCCGTGGATCTGCAGGGCTGCATCGGTCACGAAAGCCACCATTTCCGAGGCGTAGAGCTTGCACATGGCCGATTGCAGCGTGAACGGCTGCCCCGCCTCGCGCAGCGCCAGGGCCTGCAAGGTCAGGCCCCAGGCGGCTTCCAGGCGCAGCTTCATGTCGGCCAGCATCCATTGGATGCCTTGTTTGCCCGATAGCGGCTCGCCGCCGATCTGGCGTGTTTTGGCCCATTGCACGGCCGCGTCCAGCGCCGCCTCGGCAATGCCCAGGGAGGTGGCCGCCACGTCGAGCCGGCTGTTGTCCAGCACCTTCATGGCGGTCTTGAAGCCGGTGCCCTCGGCGCCCAGGCGGTGGTCCAGCGGCACATCGACCGCGTCGAACGACACCTCAAAGGCGTGGCCGCCACGGATACCCATGAGTTTTTCGGGCGACGAGACGTGCACGCCCGGCGTGCTGGTGGGCACGATGAAGGCACTCACGCCACGCGCCCCGGCTGCCGGGTCGGTCTTGGCAAACACCACCAGAAACTGCGCCTTGCCCGCGTTGGAAATGAAGTGTTTGACGCCATCGATGCGGTACACCTCGCCCTGGGCGGTGGTGGTGCGCACGGCGCGCGTGCTCAATTCGGCCGGGTGGGAGCCGCCGCGCGGCTCGGTCAAAGCAAAACCAGCCAGCCATTCGCCGCTGGCGCAGCGCGGCAGCCAGCGCGCGCGCTGCGCGTCGTCGCCACCGATCAGCACCGCATCGGTGCCCAGGTAGTGCGCGCCGATCATCGATGACGTTGCTGCGCAGGCGCGGGATATTTCGACCAGCGACAGCAGCATGGCCGTGGGGGTCACCCCGGGGCCGCCGAACTGCTCGGGAATGTTCATTCCCATCACGCCCAGCGCGGACAGGCCCGGAACATGGCAGGTGGCGCACAGCGCCTGTTCGTCCAGCGCCTGCGCCTGGGGCGCCAGTGCTTCGGCGGCGTAGCGGGCCACGGCGTCGGCCAGTGCGCGGTCTTCTGTGGTGATGCCCATGCGTTCGGTCATGTGATGTCTCCTGGAGGGTTTTCAGTGGGTGGGGCCGAACACGCCTGTAGCGCGCAGTTCGGCCAGTTTTTCCATGCTGCAGCCGGCCAGGGCCATGAGCAGCGCGTCCGTGTGTTCGCCCAGTGCCGGCGCGCGCTCGGCCCGGTTGGGTGCGGCGGCGCCAAAGCGCACCGGTTGGGTGGGCAGGCGCAGGCCGGGCAGACGCTCGTCGTGCACCGGGCGCAACAGTTCGCGTGCCACGGCCTGCGGCGACTCCAGCGCCTGCGCAATGTTCCAGATGGGGGCTGCAGGCACACCGGCGCTATCGAGCAGGGCCACCACCTGCGCCACGGGCAGGGTGCCCGCCCAGGCTTCAATCGCTTCCCGCAACGCAGGCTCCGCGGCCGAGCGCGATTCGTCGGTGGCAAAGCGCGGATCGCTGGCCAGCGCGGGCTGCGCCATGGCGCAGGCCAGCGCGTCGAACAGCTTCTTGTTGAGCACGGCCAGGGCAAAGTGGCCGTCCTGCGCGCGGTATACGCCAAAGGGCGCCGAGAGCGGGTGGCGGTTGCCCACGCGCCGCGCCGGTTTGCCGGTGAACAGGTAGCGCGCCATCGAGGTGGCCAGAAAACTCAGCGTGGTGTCGAACATGGCCACATCCACATGCTGGCCCTGGCCGGTGCGCTGTGCCTGCAGCAGTGCCGCCAGCGTGGCCCATGAGGCAAACAGCCCGGCCACCACGTCGGACACGGCCTCGCCTACCAGCGTGGGGGCGCCATCGGGCTCGCCCGTGGCCTCCATCAGGCCGCTCATGGCCTGCACGATGATGTCGTAGGCGGGCCGGTGCGCCAGCGGCCCGGTCTGGCCAAAGCCCGAGACGCTGACCACCACCAGCCTGGGGTTCAGTGCCTGCAGGCTGGCCGCGCCAATGCCCAGCCGCTCAGCCACGCCGGGGCGAAAGTTCTCCACCACCACATCGGCCTGCGCCGCCATGGAATGCACCAGCGCCACCGCCTCGGGGGATTTGAGGTCCAGCACCACGCTTTTCTTGTTGCGGTTCATGACAGTGAACAGCGCGCTTTCGCCGTTCTGCATGGGGCCAATGGCGCGGTAGTCGTCGCCCTGGGGCGGCTCGATCTTGATGACTTCGGCGCCCAGGTCTGCGAGCAAGGCGGTCGAAAGCGGGCCAGCGAGCACACGGGTGAAATCAAGAATGCGGATGCCGTCGAGCGGCAGTGTTGCGGGGGTCATGTGTGGGCTCCAACGCGGTGCAAAACTGCATGGTGGCGCACAATTGAATTACAAGAAAGAATTGTTTTTTGATAAATTGGATCAATAAAAATGATGCAAATAAATCTGCGCCAGCTGGAATACTTTGCGGCCGCGGCCCACCACGGCGGTGCGGCGCGGGCCGCACAGGCACTGGGTGTGTCCCAGCCTTCCGTCTCCAAGGCCATTGCCGATCTGGAGGTGCTCTGGGGCGAAGTGCTGTTCGTGCGTCTGCATGCGCGGGGCATGGAGCTCACGGCCGCCGGCGTGGCGCGCCACCGCGCAGCACAGGCCCTGCTGGAGCAGGCGCGCGCCCTGGCCGGGCCGCGCTCGGGTGCGCTCGCGGGGCTGTTGCGTGTGGGGTGCCTGAGCACATTGGCCCCGCGCTGGCTGCCTGTCATCCTGGCGCACCTGCGGGCAGCGCACCCGGCCATCGAGGTGCAATTCCACGAAGACGACACCGAGAACCTGATGCGCATGCTGGCGCGCGGGGCGCTGGATGTCGCCCTGCTGTACGACCTGGGCCTGGCCCGCAGCGGCGTGCGACTCGAGCCAGTGGTGGACCTGGTGCCCTACGCCCTGCTGCCCTGGGGGCACCCGCTGGCGGCAGCCAGCAGCCTGCGCCTGAGCGAGTTGGCGCGCGAGCCCCTGGTGCTGATCAACCTGCCGCACAGCCGGGAGTATTTTTTGTCGCTGTTTCGCAGTGCGGGTGTCACGCCCCGCATCGTCTGCGAGTCCCCTTCGCTGGAGACGGTGCGCGGCCTGGTCGCCAATGGGCTGGGCGTGTCCCTGCTGACCACGCGCCCGGTGAGCGACCGCAGCCATGACGGCAAGCGCGTCGCCTGCCGCAGGCTGCGGGGGCGTCTGGCGGTGCAGTCGGTGGTGCTGGCCTATCCCGACAGCGGTGCGTCACCGGCGGCTCTGGCGCAACCCTTTGCGCGGGCCGTGCAGGCGGTGTTTGCCCCGCAGGCCGATGATCTGACGCGCAGGGCCGGCGTGCAGAACTGACCCTGCACAGGGGTGTGGGCGTATTAGGGTTTCACCTGTATATACAGGTATGGGCAAGATTGCACAATGCAATGGCTTAGGGCGGCTGGGTGGATGCCGCCAATCCCACTTTGACGCTTCACACTGCAAAGGAGTCACCAATGGCCCAGTCACTCATCAAGAATGCCGCACTGCTCGCAGTCGGCGCCGTCATCGCAGCCATGGCGGTTCCGGCCAGCGCACAGACCCGGATCACGCTGGGCATGTCGGGCTGGACCGGTTTTGCGCCGCTGACACTGGCCGACAAGGCCGGCATCTTCAAGAAAAACGGTCTGGAAGTGGATCTGCGCATGATTCCGCAGAAAGACCGTCACCTGGCCCTGGCGTCCGAAGCCATCCAGTGCGCCGCCACCACGGTCGAAACGCATGTCGCCTGGAATGCCAATGGCGTTCCCATCGTGCAGATTTTCCAGATGGACAAGTCCTACGGCGCCGATGGCCTGGCCGTGCGCAACGACATCAAGGGTTTTGCCGAACTCAAGGGCAAGACGATCGGCGTCTCTGCCCCTGGCACGGCGCCCTATTTCGGCCTGGCCTGGATGCTCAACAAGAACGGCATGACCATCAAGGACGTGAAGCTGGTCTCGCTGGAGCCGCAGCCCGCAGCGCAGGCCTTCATTGCGGGCCAGAACGATGGCGCCATGACCTACGAGCCCTACCTGTCCACCGTGCGTGCCAACCCCCAGGCCGGCAAAATCCTGGCCACCACGCTGGGCTACCCCATGGTGATGGACACCGTGGGCTGCGCGCCCACCTGGCTCAAGGCCAACCCGCAGGCCGCGCAGGCGCTGACCAACTCGTATTTCGAGGCGGTGGAACTGATCAAGGCGGACCCGGCCAAGGCGCATGAAATCATGGGCGCCGCCGTCAAGCAAAGCGGCGAGCAGTTTGCCAAGTCGGCGGGTTTCCTGCGCTGGCAGGACAAGGCGGCCAACCAGAAATTCTTTGCGGGAGAGCTCATGCAGTTCATGAAGGACTCGGTGCCCATCCTGCTGGAGGCCGGGGTGATCCGCAAGGCGCCGGCTGACCTCAACGCCACCTTCGACGCCAGTTTCATCAAGTAAGCCGGAGCTATTCCGCCATGCAAACCCATTCTGTTTCCACGCCGGTGCGCGGTATGGCGTCGGTGCCGGTCGTCCGGCGCAAGCGTTCCATCAAGCCGCTGGACCCCATCAGTCCGCGCCTGCAATCCCTGCTCGGCATGGGCTTCTTCGTCCTGTTCGTGCTGGTGTGGGCCGGGTTCACGCTGGGCGGTTGGGTCTCGCCCACCTTCCTCGCCAGCCCGGTCACCATGGTGCAGGAAGGCTGGTTGCTGTTCACCGAGTACAACTTCCTGCACGACATCGGCATGACGGTGTGGCGCGTGATGGGGGGCTTCTTGCTGGCCACGGCCATCGCGGTACCGCTGGGCATTGCCATGGGCGCCTACAAGCCGGTGGAGGCGTTCTTCGAGCCCTTCATTTCCTTTTGCCGCTACTTGCCTGCGTCGGCCTTCATCCCGCTCCTGATCCTGTGGGCCGGCATTGGCGAGACGCAAAAACTCCTGGTCATCTTCATTGGCTCGGTGTTCCAGATCGTGCTGATGGTGGCAGTCACCGTGGGGGGCGCCCGGCGTGACCTGGTCGAGGCGGCCTACACCCTGGGGGCCGGCAGCAGCGGCATCGTGCGCCGCGTGCTCATTCCCGGCGCCGCGCCGGGCATTGCCGAAACGCTGCGCCTGGTGCTGGGCTGGGCCTGGACCTACGTCATCGTGGCCGAGCTGATCGGCTCTGCCTCGGGCATCGGCCACATGATCATGGACAGCCAGGCCCTGCTCAATACCGGGCAGATCATCTTCGGCATCATCATCATCGGCATCATCGGCCTGATCTCGGATCTGGCGTTCAAGACGCTCAACCGCCGCCTGTTCGCCTGGAGCAACCTGTAATGAGCGCACTGAACCAACTGTCGATCCGCGGCGTCTCGCGCACCTTCACTTCGACCCGCGGCCAGGCCACGCAGGCTTTGCTGCCCGTGGATTTCGAGGTGCGCGAAAACGACTTCGTCACCATTCTGGGCCCCTCGGGCTGCGGCAAATCGACGATGCTGCGCATCGTGGCCGGCCTGGACTTTCCGACCACCGGACAGGTGGTGCTCGACGGACGGCCGGTCGAGGGCCCTGGCGCCGACCGCGGCATGGTGTTCCAGAGCTACACGCTGTTTCCCTGGCTCACCATCGAGCAGAACATCCGCTTCGGCCTGCGCGAGCGCGGCATGGGTGCCGCGCAGCAAAAAGAGCGCAGCGACTACTTCATCAGCAAGGTGGGCCTGCGCGGCTTCGAGCAGCATTTTCCCAAGCAGCTCTCGGGTGGCATGCAGCAGCGCACGGCGATTGCCCGCGCGCTGGCCAACGACCCCAAGATTCTGCTCATGGACGAGCCCTTTGGCGCGCTCGACAACCAGACCCGCGTACTCATGCAGGAGTTGCTGCTGGGCATCTGGGAGGCCGAGCGCAAGACGGTGATGTTCGTCACGCACGACATCGATGAAGCCATCTTCATGGCCAACCGCGTGGCGGTGTTCAGTGCCCGGCCCGGCCGCATCAAGACCGAGCTGGCGGTAGACCTGCCGCACCCGCGCCATTACACGATCAAGACCAGCCCCGAGTTCATGGATCTCAAAGCCCGTTTGACCGAAGAGATCCGGGCCGAGTCGCTGGCCGCCGATCTGCATTGAACCGCCTGCAACGTTGCCCGCCATGACCCAACCTACCGTTCGCCGTCCTCACCATGCCGCGCATCCGGCCCGCAGCGCGCCTGCGCCCGCGCCCGCACAGGCCATGGCGCTGTACGAGCAGATCAAAGACCACATCTCGCGCAAGATCCAGGAAGGTGTCTGGCGCGCCGGTGACCGGCTGCCTTCCGAAAACGATCTGGTGACCCAGTTCGGCGTCTCCCGCATGACGGTGAACCGCGCCCTGCGCGAACTGGTCGAGCAGGGCCGCATCGTGCGGGTGGCCGGGGTGGGCAGCTTCGTGGCCGAAGACAAACCCCAGTCCACGCTGCTGCAGATCGCCAACCTGGCGACCGAGATCCGCCAGCGCGGGCACGACTACCGTTGCGACCTGCTTTCGGTCGAGCGCATTTCGGCCAGCCTGGAGGTGGCCGCTGCGCTGGACCTGCGCACGGGAGAGTCGGTCTTTCATTCGCTGTGCATCCACCGCGAGGACGGCCTGCCGGTACAGCTGGAAGACCGTTATGTCCATCCCGGCCAGGTGCCGCAATTCACCCGGCAGGATTTCTCGCAGCAGCAGCCCTCCGAATACCTGGTGCGCAATGTCCCCTTCGACCAGATCGAGCATGTGGTCGATGCCGTCATGCCCACGCCAGAGCAGGCGGCGCTGCTGGAGATGAACGTGGCCGAGCCCTGTCTGCTGCTCACGCGGCGCACCTGGTCGCGGGGCGTGCCCATCACCGTGGTTCGTTGCCTGCACCCCGCCTCGCGTTACCGGCTGGGCAGCCGGTTCCGTACCGACGGCAACCCGCTCCAGGGCTGAAGCCCTCTCTCCACCCTCTTCGCATTGCGCTCACGGTTACTTGTCTATACAGGATCATTCCATGTCTACCACCACCCTGTCCCCACTGACCCTGCGTCCTGGCAATGTCACGCTGGCCGAGCTGCGCCGCATCCATGCCGCACCCCTGCCGTTGATCCTCGATCCGGCGGCAGGCGCAGGCATGCGGGCATCGCAAGCCACGGTGCAGCGCATCGTCGATGAAGACCAGGTGGTCTATGGCATCAACACCGGTTTTGGCAAGCTGGCCAGCACCAAGATCGCCCACGAGCGCCTGGCCGAGCTGCAGCGCAACCTGGTGCTATCGCACAGCGTCGGCACGGGCGATGCATTGCCGGACGATGTGGTGCGCCTCATCCTCGCGACCAAGGCCATCAGCCTGGCGCGCGGGCACTCGGGTATCCGGCCCGAGATCGTGGACGCGCTCCTGGCCATGGCCAATGCCAACGTGTTGCCCGTGATTCCGGCCAAGGGATCGGTGGGCGCATCGGGCGACCTGGCACCGCTCGCGCACCTGGCCTGCGTGCTGATCGGGGAAGGGCAGGCCAAGGTCAACGGCAGCGTGGTGCCGGGGGTAGATGCCATGCGCTCCATCGGTTTGCAACCGTTCGTGCTGGGCCCCAAGGAAGGACTGGCGCTGCTCAACGGTACGCAGGTGTCTACCTCGCTCGCGCTGGCCGGGCTGTTCGGCGCCGAGAGCGTGTTGGCCGCCGCGCTGGTGGCGGGCTGCCTGTCCCTCGAAGCCATCAAGGGCTCGGTCAAGCCCTTCGATGCGCGCATCCACGAGGCGCGCGGCCAGGCCGGGCAGATCGCCGTGGCGGCTGCCGTGCGCGCGCTGCTCGACGGCAGCGCCATCGACACCTCGCACCCGCACTGCGGCCGGGTGCAGGACCCGTACTCCATCCGCTGCGTGCCGCAGGTGATGGGGGCGTGCCTGGACAACCTGCACCACGCTGCGCGCGTGCTCGCCACCGAGGCGAATGCCGCGTCGGACAACCCGCTGGTGTTCAGCAATGGCGATGTGATCTCTGGTGGCAACTTCCATGCCGAGCCGGTGGCCTTTGCGGCGGACATCATCGCGCTGGCCGTGGCAGAGATCGGCGCCATCTCCGAGCGCCGCCTGTCGCTGCTGCTGGACCCCGGCCTCTCGGGCCTGCCCGCCTTCCTGATCCGCGACAGCGGCGTGAACTCGGGCTTCATGATTGCGCAGGTCACCGCCGCCGCCCTGGCCGCCGAAAACCAGTGCCTGGCCAACCCCAGCAGCGTGACCAGTCTGCCGACATCGGCCAACCAGGAAGACCATGTCTCCATGGCCACCTACGGCGCACGCCGCCTGGCCGACATGGTGCGCAATGCGGCGGTGATGGTCGGCATCGAGGCCATGGCCGCTGCGCAGGGCATGGAGTTCGACCGGAGGCCTGTGGCCCCCACGCTCGGCACTGGCGTGTCCTCGCTGCCCCCCGAGGGGGTGCAGCCAGCCTTGGGGCGGCCCGGCGGCTGGCTGAAATCCTCACCCCTCATCGAAGACCAGTTCGCCGCCATCCGCCAGCGCGTGGCCTATCTGGAGCAGGACCGCTACCTGGCCCCTGACATCGAGTCCATGCGCGAATGGGCGCAGCAGTCGGCCTGGCCCGCACCGCTCCTGCGCTGCCTGCCCAGCCACGCCTGAGCCCTTCATCTTCCAGCCTACGTACTACGTACTTTCAGGAGCTCGTCATGAATGCCATGAGCGTCCCGCCCCACGCACCGGTGAGTGGCGTCGAAACCCGGACCATCGACATGGTTCCCGAGCGCGAGCGCCACGGTTCCCCGCGCAGCCAGTTCACCTTGTGGTTCGGCGCCAACCTGCAGATCACCGCCGTCGTGGATGGCGCGCTGGCCATCATCTTCGGTGTGGACGCGATGACGGCCATCATTGGCCTGCTGATCGGCAACCTCCTTGGTGGCGCAGTCATGGCTCTGCACTCGGCCCAGGGCCCGCGCATGGGGTTGCCGCAGATGATTTCGAGCCGGGTGCAGTTCGGCGTCAAGGGCGCGGCGCTGCCGCTGATCCTGGTCATCGTGATGTACCTCGGGTTTGCCGCCACCGGCACGGTGCTGTCGGGCCAGGCGATCAACAGCATGTTCGGCGTGACTGCGCCGGCGTTCGGCATCGTTGCCTTCGGCAGTCTGACGGCCATCGTCGCGACGGCTGGCTATCGCCTGATCCACCAGTTGGGCAAGATCGCCAGCATCGTGGGCATCTTCGGCTGGCTGTTTCTGGCGTACCAGCTGTTTCGCCAGTACGACGTGAGCGCTGCGTTCGGACACACGGCATTCAGCGTGCCGACGCTCTTGCTGGCGATCTCGCTGTCGGCAGGCTGGCAGCTGACATTTGCGCCCTATGTCGCCGACTATTCGCGCTACCTGCCGTCCCACACCCCCGCTGCCTCGACGTTCTGGACGACCTTCCTCGGCACAGCCCTGGGCGCGCAGATCGCGATGACTTTCGGCGTGCTGGTGGCTGCGGTGTCGGGCGCCGCGTTCCTGAAGAATCAAGTGGGTTTCATGGGCGGTTTGGCCGGCCCGGGTGCCGCGGTGGTGATCTACCTGGTGATCGTGATGGGCAAGCTGACGGTCAACTGCCTGAACGCCTATGGCGGCTTCATGTCGATGCTGACCACCGTCAGCGCCTTCAACCGCAGGACGCGGATTTCGCCGCTGGCGCGCGTGCTGTTCATCGTCGGCTTCGTCGCCGTGTCGATGGCCATCGCGCTGGCGGCCAGTGCGGACTTCCTGAACAATTTCAAGAACTTCGTGCTGCTGCTGCTGCTGGCCGTGTTCGTGCCATGGAGCGCGGTCAACCTGGTGGACTACTACCTGGTCTCCAAGGAACGGGTGGACATCCCGGCGCTGTACGACAGCCAAGGCCGCTACGGCAGCTACAACTGGATCGCCCTGGGCTGCTACGTGTTCGGCATCGTCGTTCAGATTCCGTTCCTGGCCCAGAAGATGTACACCGGCCCTTTCACCAAGATGCTGGGCGGTGCCGATATTTCCTGGATCGTGAGCTTGCTCCTTACCGCGCTGGTGTACTACCCGTTGGCGAAGAAGACGATGAAAGTTCCGGCCGGGATGATCCTCCCATCCGACGAGGCCGCCGAAGCGCCAGGCACCAAGACATCCACGACACCTGCTGATGCGACCTTGCTGGGCCTACCGCGTACCGCTTGATCGCCGATCTTTTTTCCACTGACATTTTCACCCGATCCACCCCACCTTTTATGGAGCTCGCCATGAACGCCCCCGAAAAATTTGTGTCCACCGACCCCCGCTTTGATGCCAGCCGTGTCATCCGCGCGCCGCGCGGCACCCAGCTGCATTGCAAGAATTGGCTGACCGAAGCGGCCTATCGCATGATCCAGAACAACCTGGACGCCGAAGTGGCGGAAGATCCCCAGAACCTGGTCGTCTACGGCGGCATTGGCCGCGCCGCCCGCAACTGGGAATGCTTCGACCAGATCCTGGCCTCGCTCAAGGACCTGAACAGCGACGAAACCCTGCTGGTGCAGTCGGGCAAGCCGGTGGGCGTTTTCAAGACGCATGAAAACGCGCCGCGCGTGCTGATTGCCAACTCCAACCTGGTGCCCAAGTGGGCCAACTGGGAACACTTCAACGAACTCGACCGCAAGGGCCTGTTCATGTACGGCCAGATGACGGCCGGCAGCTGGATCTACATCGGCAGCCAGGGCATCGTGCAGGGCACGTTCGAGACCTTTGTCGAGGCCGGCCGCCAGCACTACAACAACAGCCTGGCAGGCAAGTGGATTCTCACCGCCGGTCTGGGCGGCATGGGGGGGGCGCAGCCGCTGGCCGCCACGCTGGCTGGCGCCTGCTCGCTCAACATCGAGTGCCAGCAGTCCAGCATCGACTTCCGCCTGCGCACCCGCTATGTGGACAAGCAGGCCCGCGACATCGACCACGCGCTCGAACTCATCGCGCAGCACACGGCGGCCAAGGAGGCCATTTCCATCGCGCTGCTGGGCAATGCGGCCGACATCGTTCCCGAGCTGGTGCGCCGCGCCAGGGCGGGCGCCATCCGCCCCGATCTGGTGACCGACCAGACCTCCGCGCACGATCTCATCAACGGTTACCTGCCCTCGGGCTGGAGCGTGGCGCAGTGGAAGGCCGCGCAAAAAGATCCCGCGCAGCACGCCGCGCTGACCGAGGCCGCGGCCAAATCCTGCGCCGTGCACGTGCAGGCCATGCTGGACTTCCAGGCCATGGGCATCCCGACGGTGGACTACGGCAACAACATCCGCCAGGTGGCCTTTGACCAGGGCGTGGCGAATGCCTTCGACTTTCCCGGTTTCGTGCCCGCCTACATCCGCCCGCTGTTCTGCGAAGGCAAGGGGCCGTTCCGCTGGGTGGCGCTCTCGGGCGATCCGGAAGATATCTACAAGACCGACGCCAAGCTCAAGGAACTGTTCCCCAACGACAAGCCGCTGCACCGCTGGCTCGACATGGCGCGTGAGCGCATCGCTTTCCAGGGCCTGCCAGCGCGCATCTGCTGGCTGGGCCTGGGCGAACGCGACAAGGCCGGCCTGGCCTTCAACGAAATGGTGAAAAACGGGGAGCTGAAGGCCCCCATCGTCATCGGCCGCGACCACCTCGACACCGGCTCGGTCGCCAGCCCCAACCGCGAGACGGAAGCCATGAAGGACGGCACCGACGCCGTGAGCGACTGGCCGCTGCTCAACGCCCTGCTCAATACGGCGGGGGGCGCCACCTGGGTCAGCCTGCACCACGGCGGCGGCGTGGGCATGGGCTATTCGCAGCACTCGGGTATGGTCATCGTGGCCGACGGCACGGATGCTGCGAGGGAGCGGCTGGCGCGCGTGCTGGTCAACGACTGCGGCAGCGGCGTCATGCGCCATGCCGACGCGGGCTACGAACTGGCCGTGCAGACAGCCAGAAAGCAGGGGCTGAAGCTGCCGATGGTCAAGTGACAACGCAGGCCATGCAGCGTTTTGACCTGGCCACCACGCCCTGCACACCGTGGAAGAACGGCGGCGGCGCCACACGCGAACTGGCCTGCTGGCCACCCGGCGCCGACATGGAGCATTTCGACTGGCGGGTCAGCGTGGCCACGATTGCGCAGAGCGGCCCGTTCTCGCGCTTTCCCGGGGTGGACCGGGTCATCACCTTGCTGACGGGCGATGGCGTGCACCTGCGCCAGCCAGACGCCGGCATCGACCACCGTCTGGACCAGCCGCTGCAGCCCTTTGCCTTTGCGGGCGAGGGCGGCATGGACTGCGATCTGCTGGGCGGCACGTCGCAGGACTTCAACCTGATGACGCGCCGGGGCCGCTGGCAGGGCGCGGTGCAGGTGCTGAGAAGCCCTGCGGTTCTGCCGGCCCGACCTGCCGGTCTGCTGTTGGCGGTGCAGGGCCGCTGGGCCATGGCGCCCCTGGCGGCAAGCAGCGGGCAGGCCGTGGTGCTGGCGCCGGATGCGGGTCTGTGGTGGGCGGACGAGGGCCGCGGCTGGAGTGCCGAGCCCGAGTCCAGCGCCGGCGACAGTGTGCTGTTGCAGGTGTTGCTGGTGCCCGTCTGAATCGCTGATCAATACAATAAAAATGCTTCTATAGCTTATCCATAAAGCGTTAGAAGCTATCAAAATCATAGTTTTTCGGAGTGTGCATGATGTCTCCCACTTCTTCCGCCGATGGCGTGTGGCGCAACCTGCGCCTGGTGCCCGGGCTCGCCGTGCCCGATGTGGCTTTGCCGGCGGGGGAACTTGCCGCCGTCGTGGTGCAAGGCGGCATGCTGCGCTGGGTTGGCCCCACGGGCGCCGTGCCCGCCGCCCATGCCGCGCTGCCGCAGCGCGATGGCGGCGGCGCGCTTGCCACGCCGGGCCTGGTGGACTGCCACACGCACCTGGTCTATGGCGGCCAGCGTGCGAATGAATTTGCCATGCGGCTGGCCGGCGCCAGCTACGAAGAGATCGCCCAGGCGGGCGGCGGCATTGTCTCCAGCGTGAACGCCACGCGCACGGCGAGTGAAGACACCTTGTATGCCCTGGCCGCCCCACGCCTGCAGGCGCTGCTCGATGAAGGCGTGTGCGCCATCGAGATCAAGTCCGGCTACGGCCTGGCGCTGGAGCACGAGCGCAAGCAGTTGCGCGTGGCCCGCCGCCTGGGCGAAACCTTCGGCGTGACGGTGCGCACCACCTTCCTGGGCGCGCATGCGCTGCCACCCGAATACGCGGGCCGCAGCCAGGACTACATCGATCTGGTGTGCCAGGAAATGCTGCCCGCGCTGGCAGCCGAAGGCTTGGTCGATGCGGTCGATGTGTTCTGCGAGCGCATCGCCTTCACGCTGGCCGAGACCGAGCAGGTCTTTCGCGCGGCGCAGCAACTCGGTCTCCCCGTCAAGCTGCACGCCGAGCAGATCTCGAACATGGGCGGCTCGGCGCTGGCCGCGCGCTATGGCGCCTTGTCGTGCGACCACATCGAGCATTTGTCGCAGGCCGGTATCGACGCCATGCAGGCCGCTGGCACCGTGGCGGTGCTGCTGCCTGGCGCCTACTACACGCTGCGCGACACGCAGCTGCCGCCCATTGCGCGACTTCGCGCAGCGGGCGTGCCCATGGCTGTCTCCACCGACCACAACCCCGGCACATCGCCTGCGCTCAGTCTGCTGCTCATGGCCAACATGGCCTGCACGCTGTTCCGCCTGACGGTGCCCGAGGCGCTGGCGGGCATCACCACCCACGCCGCGCGTGCGCTGGGCCTGCAGGACTCGCTCGGCCTCATCGCCGCAGGCCGGCCTGCCAATTTCGTGCTGTGGCCCGTGGCTGAAGCGGCTGAACTGGCCTACTGGTTTGGTCACAAGCCCGCGGCCACCATCGTGCGCCAGGGCCGCGTGGCGAACGATGGCATGGGAATCTGCGCCGCACAAGGAGCCCGCCATGGCGCTTGATCACGAATTGACAGGCCGCAGCCTCTTCGCGGCCCACGCCTTGCTGCCCACCGGATGGGCGCGCAACGTGCTCGTGCAATGGAACGGGGACGGGCGCATCATGGGCGTGGCGGCCGACGCGGTGGCGCCAGCGGGGGTGCCCGTGGCGAAAGGGCCGCTGCTGCCCGGCATGCCCAACCTGCATTCGCATGCCTTCCAGCGCGCTTTTGCGGGCTTGACCGAATACCGTGCAGAAAGCCAGGACAGCTTCTGGAGCTGGCGCAACCTGATGTACCGCTTTGCCGCACGCATCACGCCGGAATCGCTGGAAGCCATCGCCACCTGGCTGTATGTGGAGATGCTGGAGGCGGGCTACACGGCAGTGTGCGAGTTCCACTATGTGCACCACGACCAGGGTGGCATGCCCTACGCCGACGACGCCACGCTGTCACTGGCGCTGCTGCGCGCCGCGCGCAATGCGGGCATGGGCATCACCTTGCTGCCGGTGCTCTACCAGACCAGCGGGTTTGGCGGCAGGCCGCCCCGCCAGGACCAGGCCCGGTTCATTCGCAGCACGGACAATATGCTCTCATTGCTAGAGCGTCTGGCGCCCGCCACGCAGGCGCAAAACGCCGCTCTGGGCCTGGCGCCGCATTCCCTGCGCGCCGTGCCCCCCGACAGCCTGGCGGCTGCCGTGCGGGGCCTCACCGCCCTGAATCCGCAGGCTCCCATCCACATTCACATAGCGGAGCAGACGCAGGAGGTGGAGGATTGCATCGCCTGGAGTGGCCAGCGCCCCGTGCAATGGCTGCTTCAGCACGCCCCCGTGGATGCGCGCTGGTGCCTGGTGCATGCCACGCACATGACGCCTGCCGAATACGCGGACGCTGCCCGCAGCGGCGCCGTGGCCGGCATCTGCCCCACCACCGAGGCCAACCTGGGTGACGGCATCTTCGACATGCCGCTGTGGCTGCAGCACGGTGGCCGCTGGGGTGTGGGCTCGGACAGCCACGCCTGCGTGAATGCGGCCGAAGAATTGCTGATGCTCGAATACAGCCAGCGCCTGCAACGCCACCAGCGCAACGTGCTGGCCAGCACCGCACAGGCCGAGGTGGCTGCCGCCATGACCTTGCAGGCCGTGCAGGGAGGGGCGCAGGCCGCCGGGCGCGCCATCGCCGGCCTGGCGGTGGGCCAGCAGGCCGACATGGTGGTGCTCGATGCGCGCCATGTGGCGCTGTGCGACCTGCCGCCGCACAGCATGCTCTCGGCCCATGTGTTTGGCAGCCACCGCACCTCGGCCATCGACAGCCTGTGGGTGGCGGGCGTGTGCCGCGTATCCCAAGGCCGCCATGCGCTGCACGAGACGGCCGCGCAGGCCTTTGTGGCTGCGCGCTCTGCCACCATTGCGCCGGATTGATGCAGGCAGCCCAACCCACTTCCACCCCTTGACGGAATCCGCCATGACCGACACCACCCACCCGCCATTCGTCTTTCACCAGGGCACACAGCCGCTGCTCATCTCCATGCCCCATGCCGGCACCTATGTGCCGCCCGCCCTGGCCGCCCGCTTCACCGACGAGGCCCGCCAGGTGCCCGACACCGACTGGCACATGGACCGCCTGTATGCGTTTGCCCGCGACATGGGGGCATCGATCCTGGTGGCCACCCATTCGCGCTACGTGGTGGACCTGAACCGCCCGCCCGACGGGGCAAGCCTGTACCCGGGCCAGAGCGTGACGGGGCTGTGCCCCATCGACACCTTCGACGACACCCCCATCTATGCCCAGGGGGATGTGCCGGGGCCGGCGGAGATCGCGGCGCGCCGCGATGCCGTCTGGGCACCCTACCACGCGCAGTTGCGCGCCGAACTCGACCGCATCCGTGCCCGGCACGGTGTGGCCATGCTGTGGGATGCGCACTCGATCCGCTCGGTGCTGCCGCGCTTCTTCGAGGGCAAGTTGCCGGACCTGAACCTGGGCACCGCCAACGGCGCAAGCTGCGACACCGCACTGGCGCAGGAGCTCCTGGCCATCGCCAAGGCCGCCACGGGGTACACCGCCGTGCTCAATGGCCGATTCCAGGGCGGATACATCACGCGCCACTACGGCCAGCCGGGGCAGGGGGTGCATGCCGTCCAGCTGGAAATGACCCAATGCAGCTACATGCAGGAGGCGTTGCCGTTTGACTACCTGCCCGCGCTGGCCGAGCAGGTGCAGCCGCACCTGCGGCGCATGCTGGAGGCGGTGCTGGGATTTGCGCGCAAGGCGGCGTGAGACCGGGCCACTACCCGGCCGGGCGAGCGTGCAGGGCGTCTTTCCTACAATGGCCCCATGCAAGCCCTTCACTACACCCGCGCCGCTGAGCTCCCCGACATCCTCGCCCAACGCATCGTCATCCTCGACGGTGCCATGGGCACCATGATCCAGCGTTTCAGGCTGGGCGAGGCGCAGTATCGGGGCGAGGGCTACACGGGCCCCGATGGTGCGGGCGAGCGCTTCAAGGACTTTCCGCGCGACGTGAAGGGCAACAACGAACTGCTGTCGCTCACGCGGCCCGACGTGATCCGCGACATCCACGAGCGGTATCTTGCCGCCGGGGCCGACCTGATCGAGACCAACACTTTTGGTGCAACCACCATAGCGCAGGAGGACTACAAGATGGCCCACCTGGCGCGCGAGATGAACCTGCGCTCGGCCCAGCTGGCCCGCGCGGCCTGCGACAAGTATTCGACACCCGACAAGCCGCGCTTCGTGGTCGGCGCCCTGGGCCCCACGCCCAAGACGGCCAGCATCAGCCCCGATGTGAACGACCCCGGCGCGCGCAACGTCGATTTCGAGCAGCTGCGTGCCGCCTACTACGAACAGGTCGAGGCCCTGGTCGAGGGCGGCGCCGACGTGCTGCTGGTCGAGACGATTTTTGACACCCTCAATGCCAAGGCCGCACTGTTCGCCATCGACGAGTATTTCGAGAAGAGCGGCGAGCGCCTGCCCCTGATCATCAGCGGCACCGTCACCGATGCCTCGGGCCGCATCCTGTCGGGCCAGACCGTGACGGCCTTCTGGCACAGCGTGCGCCATGCGCGCCCGCTGGCCATCGGCCTCAACTGCGCCCTGGGCGCCACGCTGATGCGCCCCTATATCCAGGAGCTGAACCGCGTGGCCGAGGACACCTTCATCAGCTGCTACCCCAACGCCGGCCTGCCCAACCCCATGAGCGACACCGGTTTTGACGAGACGCCCGAGATCACCAGCCGGCTGGTGCACGAGTTTGCAGCCGAAGGGCTGGTGAATATCGTGGGCGGCTGCTGCGGCACCACGCCCGACCACATTGGTGCCATTGCCCAGGCGGTGGCGCCGGTGAAGACGCGGCAACTTTTCTACCGAGAGCCCGCCTGAGTGGCGGGGCGTGGGTGGCCCGCCCGCAGCCCGCCACCGACCGCGCCTGGGGCGGCGAACGACGCACATGATCAAGCACCTGCAGCTCAAGAACCTCAAGGCCTGGCGCGACAGTGGCAGCGTGCGGCTGGCGCCGGTCACCATGCTGCTGGGCAGCAACTCGTCGGGCAAGTCCACCCTGCTGCAAAGCCTGCTGCTGCTCAAGCAGACCGCCGCCGCGCCCGATCGCACGCTGCACCTGAACCTGGGCGGCGACGAAGCCAACGATCTGGTCAGCCTGGGCGACTTCGATGCCGTGCTGGCGCATGGCGCTGCACCGCGCCAGTTCGAGATCGTGCTGGAATTCGAGCGCCCCGAGGGCGAGCGGGTGCGCCACGGCCGCTTCGCCTGCAGCTACGGCCAAACGGCCAGCGGCGCCGTGGTGGTGCAGGCGCTGTCGCTGTCCACCGTGGCGCGGCAGTTCCGGGCCGTGCGCCGCGAGCGCGGCGCCTATGCGGTGTGGGTGGATGACGAGTCCCGGCCACGTGGCAAGGGACCGCAGCTGGCGCCCGAGCGCTCGATGGCGTTCTCGGCCGAAGCCATTGCCCTGCTGGGCCCCGATGGCGCCCATCTGCAGGACCTGAGCCTGGCCCTGCGCCGCGAGCTGGAAGCCATCGTCTACCTGGGCCCGCTGCGCCAGCGTCCGCCGCGCGATCAGGCCTGGAGCAAGGCGGCGGTGGGTTCCGTGGGCGCAGACGGCCAGCGTGCCATCGATGCCCTGCTGGCCGATGCCCTGCACCCCGGCGCAGGCCAGGGCACGGTGCTGCGCAGCGTGTCCGGCTGGCTGCAGCGCATGGGCCTGGCCGACCGCATCGAGGTGCGCCAGCTGGGGCGGTCCAGCCGCTACGAGCTGCTGGTGCACAAGGACGGCGTGGCCGCCAACCTGCGCGATGTCGGTGTGGGCGTGGCCCAGGTGCTGCCCGTGCTGACGGTGGCCTATTGCGTGCCGCCGGGCAGCACGGTGCTGCTCGAAGAGCCCGAGATCCACGTGCACCCGCTGGCCCAGGCGGTACTGGCCGAGCTGTTTGCTGAAGTCAGCCAGCAGCGCCAGGTGCAGTTTCTGGTGGAAACGCATTCCGAGCACCTGTTTCGCCGCATGCAGACGCTGCTGGCACGCCGCCAGACCACCACCGTCCACTGCCAGATGCTGTTCGTGGAGCGGCAGGGCGCCAACGCCGTGCTGGTGCCGCTGGAAGTGGATGAATTCGGCACGGTGCGCAACTGGCCGCCACGTTTTTTTGGCGACGCCATGGGCGAGGCGCGCGAGCAGGCGCGTGCCCGGGCGCAGCGCATGCGGGAAGCGGCCGGTGGCTGAGGCTTGCGGCCCGCAGACCCTGCCCGCCTCGCGGCTGGTGGACACCAATGTGCTCATCGTGGCCAGCGCGGCCGATGCGGGTTCACCTTTTCGTGCCGAGGGGACGCCGGTGGACGACGCCGCGCTGCGCCAGCGCGTGTTCGACTGGCTGGAGGCCTTCGAGGCCGACCCCACGCGCCACGCCGTGCTCGATGCCGGCTGGCAGGTGTGCGGCGAATACGGGCACAAGCTCTCCGAGCAGGACTATGGCTGGCTGGTGATGATGCACAAGATCGACCACAACGAGGTGGTGTGGGTGGATCTGCAGCCCGATGCCGATGGCAATGCCGTGCTGCCCCCCGCGCTGGCCAGCGCCGTGACCGACCTGGCCGACCGCAAGATGGTGGCCGCGGCACTGGCCGCGCTCGCGCTGGGCAGCGCCTGCCAGCTCACCAATGCCAGCGATACCGACTGGCTCGACTGCCAGAAGGCACTGCGGACGGTGGGCCTGGAGGTCGAGAATTTGTTGCACGACTGGCTGGTGGCGCGTTGGCACACCAAGCATGGAGAAAAGGCACGATATGACTGATTTCTTCCGATTTCCCCACACCCCGCACATCGCGTGGCTGGCCACCGGCGCGCCGCGCGATGACAAGGTGCTTTCGCCCGACGAGGCGCACGAGCTGCTGGCCGGCGAGGTGGTGCTGGAAGAAAAGCTCGACGGTGCCAACCTGGGCTTTTCGGTGTCGCCCGACGGCGTGCTGCGCGCGCAGAACCGTGGCCAGTATCTGCCGCAGCCCTTCCATGGGCAATTTGCCCGGCTGGGCCCCTGGCTGGCTGCGCACGAAGACAAGCTGTTCGACGCGCTGGGCACCGACCTGGTGGCGTTTGGCGAATGGTGCGCCGCCCGCCACTCGCTCGACTACGCCACGCTGCCTGACTGGTGGCTGCTGTTCGACGTGTACGACCGCAGCACCGGCCGGTTCTGGAGCACCACGCGGCGCAACGAATGGGCGGCCCGCATGGGTTTCATGACGGTACCGCGTCTGTACGCCGGGCCGGTGGACCTCGACCAGCTGCGCGAACGGGTGCACGCAACGCACAGCCAGTTCCGCCAGGGCAACCTCGAAGGCATCGTGATCCGGCGCGAAAACGCCGACTGGCTGGAGCAGCGCGCCAAGCTGGTGCGCGCCGATTTCACCCAGACCATCGAAGAGCACTGGCGCAGCCGTGCGCTGGAGTGGAACCGGGTCGAGTGATGCCGCAGCCCTGCCGCTGGGGTGGCTCTTAGACCACGCCCTTGGCGCGCAGGGCGGCCATGCGCTGGGCGTCCACGCCCAGGCGTTCGCGCAATACCTGTTCGGTGTGCTGGCCCAGGGCCGGTGGTGCATGGCGCAGGGTGGGCGGTGTGTCGGACAGGCGCATCGGGCTGGCTGTGGTCACCACGCGGTTGACGTGCTCGCCCGCTGGTGGCTGGGCGCCGGGGTAGCGCTCCTGCTCCACGCGCAGGCCCCGGAATTGCACCTGGGGGTCGTCAAAGGCCTGGCCGATGTGGTTGATGGGGCCGCAGGGCACGGCCTTGTCTTCCAGCAGGCGCACCCATTCGGCCATGGGCCGCGTGCGCGTGAGTGCGCTCATCATGGGGATGAGGGTGTCGCGGTGCTTGACGCGGCCGGCGTTGGTGGTGAAGCGCGCATCCTGCGCCCAGTCCACGCCGGCGGCGGCGCAAAAGCGTGCGAACTGCCCGTCGTTGCCGATGGCCAGCAGCACGTTGCCGTCCTGCGTGGGGAAATCCTGGTAGGGCACGACGCTGGGGTGGGTGTTGCCCTGGCGCTGGGGCACGCTGCCGGAGTTGAGGTAGCCCGTGCCCTGGTTGGCCAGGATGGCCATGGCCACGTCCAGCAGGGCCATGTCGATGTGCTGGCCGCGGCCCGTGTGGTGGCGCGCTTCCAGGGCGCTGAGGATGGCGCTGGTGGCGTACATGCCGGTGAACAGGTCGATCACGGCCACCCCCACGCGCAGCGGGCCACCGCCGGGCTCGGCGTCGGCGTGGCCGGTGATGCTCATGAGCCCGCTCATGGCCTGCACCAGCATGTCGTAGCCCGCGCGCGATGCATAGGGACCGGTCTGGCCAAAGCCCGTGACCGAGCAGTAGATCAGGCGCGGGTTCAGCGCCGACAGGCTGGCGTAGTCCAGGCCGTAGCGCGCCAGGCCGCCGGTCTTGAAGTTTTCCACCAGCACGTCGCTCTGGCAGGCCAGTTCGCGGATGAGCTCCTGGCCCTCGGGGGTGGCCATGTCCACGGTGACCGAGCGCTTGTTGCGGTTGCAGGCGGCGAAGTAGCAGGCGTTGTCGGTGGGGGCTCCGGCCGCGTCGGCAAAAAAGGGCGGGCCCCAGTGGCGCGTGTCGTCGCCCTCGCCGGGCTTTTCGATCTTGATCACGTCGGCGCCCATGTCGGCCAGGTTCTGGGTGCACCAGGGACCGGCAAGCACGCGCGAGAGGTCGAGTACGCGCAGGTGGCCCAGGGCCCCCACGCGTTGCGCCGCCGCACTGTGCGGGGCAGGGGAGGCAGGGGTGGTGGCGGAGGGGGTGGTGGCCATGGCGTCTTTCGGTGGTGCCTGTAGTGTGGCCTGCACCTGGCAGGCAAGGTTGCCATCCTAGAGCGGTGGCGCGCGCGGCGGCTTTGCTTTTGCTGAAGGCGGCGTTTGTGTCTGTGCAGGGCTGGGCCGACGTACCGGGGTGCGGCACCCGTCTCTCTACAATGCGCGCATGGCCATGCATTTCGATCTTGTAGACCTGCGCCTGATGGTGCACATCGCCGACGCCAACAGCATGACGCGCGGCGCGGAACTCTCTTTCATCTCCCTGCCCGCGGCCAGTACGCGCATCAAGAACCTGGAAGAAAGCATCGGCACCAAGCTGCTGTACCGCACCAGCCAGGGCGTGACGCTGACCCCGCCGGGCCAGGCCTTCGTGACCCATGCGCGCATGGTGCTGGGCCAGATCGAGCACCTGCGCGGCGACATGCAGGAGTACGTGCGCGGCATCAAGGGCCATGTGCGCGTGTTTGCCAACACCACCTCGCTGGGCGAGTTCCTGCCGCCCGTGCTGCGCCACTACCTGCGCCGCAATCCGGACGTGAACATCGACCTGCGCGAGCGCCTGTCGCACGACATCGTGCGCGCAGTGACCGAGGGGCAGACCGACATCGGCATCGTTGCCGGGCTGGTGCGCACCGAGAACCTGGAAACCCTGCCCTACCGCTGCGACCGGCTGGTGCTGGTGGTGCCCAAGGGCCATGCGCTGGACGGCGAGATGCAGATCGACTTTGCCGACACGCTGGATATGGACTATGTGGGGCTGCACGAATCCAGTGCCATCCACGCCTTCTTGCGCCAGGCCAGCGACCAGCTGCACCGCCCGATCAAGCTGCGCATCCAGGTCAGCAACTTCGAGACAGCGTGCCGCATGATCGAGGCCGGCGTGGGTGTGGGCGTGCTGCCCGAGTCGGCCGCCAGCCGCCACGCGCACAGCATGGACATCGCCATCGTGCCGCTGTCGGACGCCTGGTCGGTGCGCGAGATGCAGATCTGCGTGCGCAGCCTGGAGGCCCTGCCCAGCTTTGCCCAGGAGCTGGTGGAGCTGCTGGTGGCCGACGCGCAGGGGCGGCTGGAACTGAAATGATGCGATTGAAGAAATAGCTGCTGGCACTTGCTGCACAAGCGCCAGCGCCAGCGCCAGCGCCACTTTTACTCGAAACTCACTCGATGGACTTCCAGGTCACCGGCGCCAGCCAGTACTTGAAGGTGCCGCTGGCCGTGGCCACCACCTGGCCCTGTTCGTCGATCAGCTGGCCCGCGCAGCTGCACAGGCTGCGCGTGGCATGCACCACCCACCCTTCGGCCAGCAGCGGGCCGCGGGCCGGGCGGTGAAAGCGGCTGGACATCTCCACCGTCACGGCAGTCTGCGAAGGTGCGCCCGGCAGCTCGCCGGCGGCGCGCGACATGACCGAATCCAGCAAGGTCATGACCACACCGCCATGCGCGGCCGGCAGCTGGTTGAGCAGCTCCTCGCGCAGGTGCGGCAGCCTCACATGCACCTTGCCCGGCGGCGCAGGCACCTGCGCAGCACCGATCAGGCGCATGAAGGCGCTGCGGTCGGGTGGCGGCGCTGCGTCGCCCTCTGCCTTGTCCGGCACATCGGCGGCTGACTCGCCTGGCGCCTTGTTCATGCGTCGCGTGCCTCGCGCACCATGTTGCGCGCGATGATGATCTGCTGGATCTGCGTTGTGCCCTCGTACAGGCGGAACAGGCGCACGTCGCGGTAAAAGCGCTCGATGCCGTACTCGGCCATGTAGCCCGCACCGCCCAGGATCTGCACCGCGCGGTCGGCCACGCGGCCGCACATCTCGGTGGCGAACATCTTGGCGCACGAGGCCTCGGTGGAGACGTTGTGGCCGTCGTCGCGGCGGCGCGCGGCGTCGATGGTCATGCACTCGGCCGCGTACAGCTCGGCCTGGCTGTCGGCCAGCATGGCCTGCACCAGCTGGAAGTCGCAAATCGCCTGGCCAAACTGCTTGCGCTCCAGCGCGTAGGCCAGCGCATCGCGCAGCATGCGCTTGGCCACGCCCACGGCCACCGCGGCGATGTGGATGCGGCCTTTCTCCAGCACCTTCATGGCGGTCTTGAAGCCGCGGCCCTCCTGCAGGCCGATGAGGTTGGCGGCCGGCACCCTGACGTTGTCGAAGATCACGTCGCAGGTGTGGGCGCCGCGCTGGCCCATCTTCTTGTCGTATTTGCCGAAGCTGATGCCGGGCGTCTTGGCGTCCACGATGAAGGAGGACACGCCGCCCGCGCCCTTGTTGTCGGGGTTGGTGCGCGCCATCAGCGTGAACATGCCGGCGTGCGGCGCGTTGGTGATGTAGCGCTTGGTGCCGTTGACGATGTAGAAGTCGCCGTCCTTGATGGCGGTGGTGCGCAGCGATGCGGCGTCCGAACCCGCCTCGGGCTCGGTCAGCGCAAACGAGGCGATCACCTCGCCGGTGGCCAGCTTGGGCAGCCACTCGGCCTGCTGCTCGGGCGTGCCGTCCATCAGGATGCCCTGCGAACCGATGCCCACCGTGGTGCCGATGATGGAGCGGAAGGCCGGCGCGGTCTGGCACAGCTCCAGCAGCACGCGGCATTCCTCTTCCATGGTCAGCTCCAGTCCGCCGAACTTTTCGGGGATGGTCATGCCGAACAGGCCCAGGTTGCGCATCTCCTGCACGATGGATTCGGGGATCTCGTCGGTCTCGGCCACTTCGTTCTCGGCCGGCACCAGGCGCTCGCGCACAAAGCGGCGCACGCTGTCGAGCAGGGCTTCCAAAATTTCTGGATCGCGGATCATGGTCAGGGTTCTTTCAATGTTCAGAGGGTTTCGGCCGTGCCCAGCACGGCGGTGGACTGGCTCGACAGCGTGCCGCCATTGCCGTGCACCACGGCCGTGCGGTGCTGCTGGAGCTGGCGCGCGCCAGCCTCGCCGCGCAGCTGGCGCACGGCCTCGATCAGCGCAAAGATGCCGTACATGCCCGGGTGCACGCACGACAGGCCACCGCCGTTGGTGTTGACGGCCAGGCGCCCGCCGGGCGCAATGGCGCCGCCCTGCACGAAGGCGCCGCCCTCGCCCTTGGCGCAAAAGCCCAGGTCTTCCAGGAACAGCAGGGTATTGATGGTGAAGGCGTCATACACCTGGGCCATGTCCATGTCGACCGCCGTCAGGCCCGCCATCGCAAAGGCCTGCGCGCCCGACTGCGCTGCGCTGGTCGTCGTCAGGTCGGGCATGCAGGAGATCTGGCGGTTCCAGATGGCCGTAGCATTGCCCAGCACATAGACGGGAGGATTGGGCAGGTCGCGCGCACGCTCGGCACGCGTGAGCACGATGGCACCGCCGCCATCCGTCACCAGGCAGCAGTCGCGCACGGTGAGCGGGCTGGCAATCGGCCGGGCCGAGAGCACGTCCTCGATGGTGAGCGGATCGCGCATGAAAGCCTCGGGGTTGCGCTGCGCCCAGGCGCGCGCGGCCACGGCCACTTCGGCCAGCTGTTCGCGTGTGGTGCCGAACTCGTGCATGTGGCGGGCGGCAGCCAGGGCGTAGGCGGCGACGGGCAGCACCGGCTCGTAGGGATGCTCGTAGGGCTGCGGGTCGAGAAAGCGCCGCGCGGCCACGCCTTCCTTGCGCCCGAACGTGGCCGAGCGCTGCGCGCTGCCGTAGCACACGAGCACGGCCTTGCACTGCCCGGCCTCCAGCGCGCGGATCGCGGGCAGCAGGTGGGCGATGAAGCTGCTGCCGCCGATCATCGTGCCGTCCACGTAGGTCGGGTTGATGCCCAGATGCTCGATCACCGGCATGGTCCACATGCTGGCGTTCACGCTGCAGGTGGCCAGGCCGTCGATGTCCTGCATGGTCAGGCCCGCATCGGCCACGGCGGCGTGCGCGGCACGCACCAGCAGCGTCATGTCGTCCATGCCGGCCGCCTCGCCACAACCATAGGTGGCGGCGCCGACAATGGCCACGCGGCCGCGCAGCGGGCGGTTCACGGCGGCGGCGTCCAGGTGGGATTGGGGAACGCGGCTCATGCTGCACCTCCTTGCGCTTGTGCCGGGGTGAACAGCACCAGGCCGCGCCCGTCCTTTTGCGCCACATGGGCCTGCACGCGCTGGCCAATCGTCACGGCCTCGGGCGCCACGCCTTCCACGCGGCTCATCATGCGCACGCCCTCGTCCAGGTCGATCAAGGCCACGTTGTAGTTGCCACCCGCATCCGCCTTGCGCGCGATGGTGGTGGTGGAATAGACGGTGCCCAGGCCGCTGGCACGCACCCAGCGCAGCGGGCTGGCGCCGCAGTGCGGGCACAGCTCACGCGGTGTGAACACATGGTGGTGGCACTGCGGGCAGTGCTGCAGGCAAAAGCGGCCGGCATTCAGCTCGGCCTGGTAGTGGGTTTGTGCGCTCAGGTGCATTTGTGGCTGGTGTAAGTCTTATCGCTTGCCAGCATGCCCGCAGTGGCGACGGGCTTCAATTCGGCAATTTGAAAGGGCGTCTTTACACCCCGCCCGTTACGTAGCTTGCGCCTCCTTTGGGAGCGCTTGAATCTACAGATATCGGTACACCGCGATGCCTGCACGCCTCAGCTCATCATCTATGACCTTCAGTATTTCATCCTTGTGCGCGGCAGTCATGGTGGCGTTGTGTGCCGCCACGCTGATGGCTGCCACGTGGTTGGTTTGAAAGCTGATCGCAACACCGATCCCGGCAGCGCCGGAAGTGAGCAGATTGAGGCTGTCGGAATGTTGCATCCTGCGCGTGCGGCTCACCATGTCCTGCAGGCGTTCCTGACTGATGCCAACCGCGTCATAGTCCAGGCTGCGCCGCTGATAGATCTGACCCAATTCCCTGTCGCGCAGGGTTGCCGCCAGGGCCAGGCTGGCCGTGCCCTGGCCTAAGAGGCGGGCTTGCCCCGCCATAAGGCTATGGGCATACAGGGGATTGCGCCCCACCTCCACATGCAGGCAATGCGCGGAATCGCCAATGCGGACGATGAGAAAAACCGTATCACCCGTACGCCTGGCGATGTTCACCATGGCCGGGTGACAGGCCTCGAATATGGGCGGTTTGGTCATGGCCGCCATTCCCGTCAGCATGGCCTCCACCCCCAGTCGATAACGCCCGGTCAGTTCGTCTTTGGCAGCGTAGCCTGTCTGCACCAGCACCATCAACAGCCGCCGGGCCGTGGAACGGTCAAGCTCTGATAGATCCGTCAGCTCCCTGATGGACAAGCCTTGCACATGATTGCGCGCAATCCACCCCAGGACAGTCACCAGGCGCGCCGGACTTTGCGCTCCGGGAAAACCTGAGTTCATATGGTGAACATTGCCGTTCTCCGCTTTTGTCATTTGCTGTCCCTCGACCCATAGTGCGTCGCAAGCCTTCGCCGCTCTTCATTGCCAACTTACGGCATATCAATGCGACGGACTGTCTCACACGTTATCTGGAGATTGAGATGAACGCATATCGACCTATACACGCGCCACATGTTCCACCCGTGGTGGGGCAAGGCAATGCTCCACGCTGGACCAAGCGACCGCCGCAATCCAACTGGGGAGATTTCGGCCAGGATGATCAGTTGGGTCGATTGAACTACCTGACAGCCGAAAAGGTGCGAGAAGCTGCGCGGGAGATCCAGACCGGCCAGCGCTTTTGCCTGAGTCTGCCCTTGGACTTACCTGGTGGCAATGCTCTCAACCCCAGGCGCCACCCTCCAGTTATCAAACCGTCCAGACGCCCGTTGGGTCCCGGCATGAACTTCGCCCTTTCGCAGGAAAACCCGAACTACACCGATGTGGTGTGCGATGACTACGCCCAGATCTACCTGCAGTATTCCACGCAATGGGACGCGTTATCCCATGTCGGCAGCCATTTCGATGTGAATGGCGACGGCATCGACGAACTTGTTTATTACAACGGTTTTCAGGCCGGCATCGACATTCTGGCCCCCCAGGATTTGCCGGATATGGATGGCCAGTCGCGCGCCAAGGCCCTGGGGGTGGAGCGCCTGGCTGAGCAAGCCATCCAGGGCCGGGGTGTGCTGATCAATCTGCGCAAGCATTTTGGCGACGGCCATACGCTGGTATCCGGCCGAATGCTCAAACAGGTCATGGAGCAAGACGGTATCGAGGTCAGCAAGGGTGACATTGTGGCGCTGTACACCGGCTTCACGGACCTGCTGATTGCCTGCAACGGACAGCCCCAGGCCGACATGCCGGAAACCGTGGGCGCCGTGCTGGACGGTCGCGACCCGGAATTGCATCAATGGATCATCGACAGCGAGATCACCACCCTCGTGGCCGATAACTATGGGGTAGAAGCCGTACCCGGTCGTCCGGCCAATGGGGTCTGTGCCTTTCTGCCTCTGCATGAGCTGTGCCTGTTCAAGTTGGGCATGCCCTTTGGTGAGATGTGGTATCTCCATGAGTTGGCGCAATGGCTGCAAGAGGCTGGCCGTCATCGCTTCATGCTCACAGCCCCCGCCTTGCGTCTGCCGGGCGCCGTGGGCTCCCCCGTAACACCCGTGGCCACAGTCTGAGGAGCGGTTGCATGCATGCTGTCACAGCGGCATCAGCCGCGCCCGTCAACCACCGACTGACAACGCTCTCGGACATGCTGGCGCGGGCACCTTGGGATGCCGTGGCCCTGAGCTTTGGTGATGAAGATCTCACATATACCGAACTGCGCGCCCAAGTCGGCCGCGTGGCCAACGGCCTGCAGTGCCAGGGTCTGCAGGCCGGGGACGTGCTGGGAATCTGGCTACCCAACACTCCGCGTTGGCTCATCCTGCATCTGGCATGTGCCCGCCTTGGCGTTGCGAGTTTGAGCCTGAATCTGAAGCTCGGTGTGAAGGAGCTAGTCAACTTCATTGACCGCGCCCGCTGCAAGGCGCTGGCGTTCGATCGATCCGTGGTCAACGGCCCCGTCGCCTCCAACGGCGTGAACCCCTTGGACGCGACGGCCCTGCCAGAAAGCAGCAGTCTGGCTCAGGTGTGGCAACAGCATGCAGGCTCCCTGCAATGCCTGATCGATGCCACGGTCCATACACCCAGCCATGATTTGCCAGCTTGGCTGCAACGCGCAGACCACCCAGCCCCACGCCTGCGCCACTGGAATGCCTTGCTAGACACACCGTGCGAAACGGCACGAGACACTTCAGAACACCCTTGCATCATTGTGTCGTCCTCAGGCACGACCAGCGTGCCCAAACTGATCGTGCATGGCCAATCCAACATAGCGCTGCATGCCCAGGATGCCGCGGCCAGCTTTGGGATAGATCGTGATTGCAGCGTTTTGCTGGCTCTGCCCATGTGTGGCGCCTTCGGCTACACCGTGGCCATGGCAACGCTGGCTGCCGGCGCCCGGCTGGTCTTGCATGAAGCGTTTGATCCCGCACGCACGGCAAGCACTTTGCAGCAGCAACCCATCACCCACATGTTCGGCACCAACGACATGGTGGAAAAAATGATTGCGCCGCTGCCTGACACGTGGCGCCCGAAGGCGCTGCGCATGTTCGGCCACGCCAACTTCGTTCCAGGCCTGGATGAGTTACCTGGCCACGCTCAGCAGTTGGGCATCCCAATGGTCGGGTGTTTTGGCATGAGCGAAACCCTGGCCCTGTTCGCGCACCAGGACCCGACTGCCCCCTTGCCTCGCCGCGCTCAAGCGGGCGGTATCCCCGTAAGCCCGAGTTCAGAGGTACGTGTGCGGGTGCTGGAAACAGGCGCCCTCGCTGCCCCCATGGAGCCTGGCGAGTTGGAGTTCCGCGGCCCTTACATGATGCAAGAGTATTTGGGCAACTCCGAGGCCACCGCGAAGGCTTTCACTCCAGATGGCTTCCTTCGATCAGGAGACCTGGGCTATGTCAATGGAGACGGGGGATTCACCCACGTTTCCCGGCTCGGGGATGTGCTGCGCATCGGCGGGTTTCTGGTCAACCCCGCGGAAATCGAAGAAGCGGTGCTCGGCCAATGCGGCGCCAGTGCGTGCCAGGTGGTAGCGGTGAATGCAGCGGGCAGTGCGCGACCGGTGGCTTTTGTCATCCCCGACCCTCAGCGCCCGGTGAACGAGGACTCCATCAAGGCCGAACTGCATAAACAGATTGCTCGCTACAAGGTGCCAATCCGCATCTTCAGCGTAGAGAGCTTCCCTTTCACCATGGGCCCCAACGGCAAGAAGGTCAAGCGCAATGAGCTGAGAGATCTTGCCCAGTCCCTGGTGGCGCAGGAGGAGGAAAAATGAAAACCGAATGGATCTTGCCAGAAACCCCGTTTTTTGATACCGGACACGTCGAGGTCGTAGCCGCTCTCAACCGCTGGATTGATGACAACCGTGCGGCCCTGGAGGAAGAACCCCACGGCAGCCTGACCGATCAATGCGCGTACTGGCGCCAGTCTCTGGCTGCACATGGCATTTTGCAGTACACCGTTCCGCGCCACTACCCAGGCACGGCAGAGTCAGCGCCTTCTGTGGACTTGCGCTCCATCTGTCTGGTGCGCGAATGCCTGGGTTATTACGCACCGCTGGCTGACTTTGTCTTCAGCATGCAGGGCATCGGCGCTGCCGCACTCTGGCAAAAAGGCTCGCCGGCCCTGTGCGCGCCTTATGTCCACGCCTGTGCCGCAGGGAAGAAGGTGGCGGCCTTCGCTCTAACGGAGCCGGATGGCGGGTCGGACGTCGCATCCACCCGCACCACCGCGACCTTGGAGAACGGCGAGTACATCATCGAAGGCGCCAAGTCCTATATCTCCAACGGTGGGATCGCGGATTTTTACGTGGTGGTAGCCCGCACTGAGCCGGGCAAGGGCGCCGGAGGGCTGTCGGCCATTTTGGTCGATGCACAGACCCCTGGCTTACGCATCCACAAGCAGATTGACATCCTGGCGCCGCACCCCTTGGCGGAAATCCATTTCGACCAATGCCGCGTCTCGGCCAACCGTCTGATCGGAGAACTGGGCGAGGGCTTCAAGGTCGCCATGTCCGTGCTGGACATCTTCCGCAGTTCCGTGGGGGCAGCCGCCATCGGCATAGGACAGCGGGCATTGGATGAAACCGTGGCCCGGGTCACCACCCGGCAGCTGTATGGCCGAGCGATGTCGGAGATGGACACCGTGCGCCACAAAGTCGCAGAGATGGCCACTCCCCTGGAAGCCGCGCGCCTGCTGGTGCACAAGGCCGCATGGACACGCGATGTGCGCCAAGTGCGTATCACCACGCAAGCAGCCATGGCCAAGCTGCAGGGCACCGAGGCGGCATTCCAGGTGGTCGATGCCGCCGTTCAGTTGTGGGGAGGTTTGGGCATCACCTGCGGCACGGTGGTGGAACGCCTGTACCGGGAAGTTCGTCCCATGCGCATCTACGAAGGTGCCAGTGAGGTACAGAAAACCATTATCGGAAGACAACTGCTGCGAGGCAGCGTATGACCATGATCATTTCAACCGCAACACCCCGCCGCGTGCTGGTCACCGGCGCCAGCCGCGGCATCGGGCGCGCCACCATGCGCCACCTGGCCAACGCCGGCTACCAAGTCGTGGGCCTGGCGCGCCATGTTCCCGAGGATGCAGGCCCCAACGAACAATTCGTCCCATGTGACCTGATGGATTTGGAGGCGACTCGCCGCACCATAGAAGGACTGCTGCGAGACAGACCCTTTTATGGGCTGGTCAACAACGCAGCCATTGCCCACACCACCAGTTTGGCCGACGTCACCGTGTCAGAGATGAACGAAGCCATGACCGTGAACGTCAATGCCGCCTTGATTTGCCTGCAGGCGCTCATTCCCGGCATGAAGGAAGCAGGTGGGGGACGGGTGGTGAACATCTCATCGCGTGCGGCATTGGGCAAGGTCAACCGCACGGCCTACAGCGCCTCCAAGGCCGCGCTCATTGGTGCAAGCCGCACCTGGGCGCTGGAGCTGGCGCCCCACAACATCACGGTCAATGTGATTGCCCCCGGCCCCGTGGCCACAGAAATGTTCAAAAAAGCCAGCCCGCCCGAGGCCGCTGCAACCAAGGCCTTGCTGGCCGCCGTGCCCTTGCAGCGCGTATCCGATCCCGAGGAGCTGGCCTTCGTGATCGGTTTTTTCTTGGCCCCTCTGGCGGGCTACATCACGGGACAGACCCTGCACGTCGATGGCGGCCTCACCATCAGCGCAACCCGTCTGTAAAACCACAGTCAGCAAAAACATACAACCAGGAGACATTCACCATGCCCCATAACACCGATGAGCCGTTGGATCTTTCGTCACCGATGCGCCGGGCGCCCCCTCCCGGGCTCACGCGCCGCCAGTGGCTGCGCAGCACCGCAGGCGCTGGCGTCGCAACCGTCACAGGAGGACTGCTGACCGGTAGGGCACTGGCCGATCCGGCCTTCCCATCCAAGCCACTGCGGCTTGTGGTGCCGTTTGCCGCCGGCGGCGCCACCGATGTGCTGGGCCGGATACTGGCCAAAGCGTTGGAAGCATCGCTAGGGCAATCGGTGATCGTGGACAACCGGGTCGGTGCAGCCGGTGCCATTGGTGCCGCCAGTGTTGCGAAAAGCGAGGCCGATGGCTACAGCATTCTGATGGGCGGAGTGGGCACCAACATCGTGCTGGAGCACACGATGCCTGACCTGTCCTACAAGCCGCAGCGCGACTTTACCGCCGTCGCCTCCATCTGCAACGTGGACTATGTGCTGGCGGTAGCCCACGATAGCCCCTACCGAACTCTGGCCGACCTGCTGGAGGACGCCAGAAAACGCCCTGGGCAGGTGCGCTACATGTCCACCGGGCCGCTAGGGCCCATGAACGTCGCCATGGAATACCTCAGCAAACTCAGCGGCGTGAAAATGATCCATGCCCCCTACAAGGGAGAGGCCCCAGCGCTGCCTGACCTGATGCAGCAGCGTGTCGATGTGGGCACCATGACGGCTCTCTTTACGAAGCCTCAAGTTCAAGCCGGCAAGTTGCGCGTGCTGGCCACGATCAATTCCAACCGCATGGCCTCCTGGGTGGACGTACCCACAGTGGCTGAGCAAGGCTTCCCGGGCTACGCCGCCCCCATCTGGAATGGTCTTTTTGTTCCCAAGAAGACGCCGCCCTCCGTGGTGGAGAAGCTGGGCCAGGCTACGGTGACCGCACTGCGATCCCCGGGCCTGCGCGAACAACTGGAAAAACAAGGCGTCAGCGTGACGGGGCAAGCCCCTGCAGAGTACGAGCGTTTCCTGCAAGACGAGCGCCAGCGCTGGCAAAAGATGATCCAGGAATCCCAAGTGCTCAACGGCTGAAAACAAGGAGACAACATGCGATTCGCAACATACAAATCTACCCCGGCAAGCATCCGGTCTCGTCGGCTAGTGGTATTGACCGCCACCGCCCTGACCTGCGCAACGTCCTACGCACAAAGCAGCCAACCTGTGCGGATCGGCATCATCGTGGATCAGTCTGGCGTGTACTCCGCCATTACCGGCAAGGGAAGCGTTACAGCCGCCCAGATGGCCATCGAAGAACATGGCGGAACGGTACTGGGCAGAAAAATCGAGCTTCTTACCTTCGACCACCAGAGCAAGGCAGACCCCGCTGCCGCGAAAGCCCGGGAGTGGTATGACAACGGCGTCGACGCCATTCAAGACGTGGGGGGCTCTGCGGCTGCACTCGCAGTACTGAACATTGCCAAGGAAAAGAACAAGGTGCTCGTCATGAGCGGCCCAGCCAGCGACCGCATCACGGGCGATCTGTGTGGTTCCACAGTGGCTCACTGGGCCTACAACTCTTACTCACTGGCCACCACAGTGGGCAAGGCCGCGGCCGAGCGCATCGGCAAGAACTGGTTCTTCATCACAGCGGACTATTCCGGCGGGCATGACATTGTCAAGGCAACCACCCAGGCTCTCACCGCAGCGGGCGGGAAGGTCATTGGCGAAACTAGACACCCTCTCAATGCCACTGACTTTTCATCCGCCGTCGTGCAAGCACAATCCAGCAAGGCCGATGTGATCGGACTTGCTAATTTCGGCAATGATTTGGTCAATTCCATCAAGGCCGCTCGCGAATTCGGCATCAATCCAGAAAGCAAGCAGAAGCTTGCCAGCCTGCTGATGTACATCAACGATGTGCACTCCGTGGGCCTGAAGACTGCCCAGGGCATGCTTCTGTCGGAGGCTTTTTACTGGGACTTGAACGATGAAACACGGGCTTTTTCAAAGAAGTACTTTGCCAAAGTCAATGCCATGCCGAACATGAGTCAGATGGGCGCTTATTCGTCCATCAGGCACTACCTCAAGGCTGCTGAGGCGGCAGGCACCACGGATGCCAAAGCCGTGATTGCAAAGATGCGCGAATTGCCAATTAACGATGTCTTCACCCGCAACGGCAAGCTGCGCGAGGACGGGATGATGGTGCATGACATGCACCTCTTCCAAGTCAAGGCACCTACCGAATCCAAGTATCCCTGGGACTACTACAAATTGGTCAGCACCATCCCTGCAGACAAGGCCTTTGTGCCGCTGGGCGAATCCGCCTGCCCGCTGGTGGCAAAACGCTGACCACACGTTCGGCCCCAAGGCGGGGGCCGCGTCTGATGGCGCGCCGTAATACGTACAACTCCGTACGGCGCGCTCCCCTCACCCCGGCGTGATCCCCGCCGTCTTGATCACCTTGGCCCACTTGTCCAGTTCGCTGCGCAGGCGCTGGCGCATCTGCTCCTGCGTGCCGGGGTCTGCCTCGGCGCCGGCGTCCAGCAGGCGCTGGCGTACGGCGGGGTCCTTCATGGCGGTATTGAAGTCGGCGTTGATCTTGTCCAGCACGGCCTGGGGCGTCTTGGCGGGGGCGAACAGTGCCGCCCAGGAATAGGCCTCGTAGCCGGGCAGGCCGGACTCCACGCCGGTGGGCACGTTGGGCAGCATGGCTGAGCGTTGGCGGCTGGCCACGCCCAGCACCTTGACGCGGCCGCTCTTGATGTGCGGCAGCGCCGTGGGCGCGTCGCTGAACATCAGCTGCACCTGTCCGCCCAGCAGGTCGTTCATGGCCGGGGCGCTGCCCTTGTAGGGCACATGCTGCAGCTTGGTGCCCGCTTCCATGTTGAACAGCTCACCCGCCAGGTGCGTGCCGCCGCCGTTGCCCGACGAGCCATAGGCCAGTGGCGTGCCCTTCTTGGCCAGCGCGATCAGCTCCTGGATGGTGTTGGCCGGCACCGAGGGGTGCGCCACGATGAACACCGGGAACATGGCCGCGAAGCTGATGGGGGCGAAGTCCTTCTCGATGTCGTAGGGCAGCTTGCCCATCAGCGAGGGGTTGACCGAGTGGTGGATGGCGCCCACGAAGAGGCCGTAGCCATCAGGCGCTTCCTTGGCGGCGGCCGTGGCGCCCACCACGCCGCCCGCGCCCGCGCGGTTGTCGATGACGGTGGGGGTTTTCCAGATTTCGGACAGCTTCTGGCTGAAGACGCGCGCCGTGGTGTCCACCGGGCCGCCCGGCGGAAACGGCACGATGAAGCGCACGGGCCGGCTGGGCCAGGGCTCGGACGCGAGCACCGCCAGTGGATGGGCCGCGGCAAGCAGGCTGCCGGCGATGAAGCTGCGGCGGGAGGTGGTGGAATGCATGGTGTGTCTCCTGTGGTTCAGGTGGTGAGGCTCAGCGCCTGGTCTTTCAAGGTGCGCTTGAGCACCTTGCCGTTGGTATTGGTCGGCAGCTCCGCCAGCGTGACGATGTGGGACGGGCGCTTGTAGGGCGCCAGCAACTCGCGCAGGTGCGCCTGCATGGCATCGGCGTCCAGCGCGGCGCCGGGGCGCAGCTCGACAAAGGCCACGATCTCCTCGTTGCCGTCGTCCACGGTGCGCCCCACCACGGCTGAGCGCTGTACGCTGGGGTGGGTGTTGAGGGCGGTCTCCACCTCGGCCGGGTAGACGTTGAAGCCCGAGCGGATGATCATTTCCTTCAGGCGTCCCATGACGAACAGCGCGCCGTCGGCATGCATTTCGCCCAGGTCACCGCTGGCATACCAGCCACCCTCGCGCATCACTGCGGCGGTGGCCTCGGGGTCGCGAAAGTAGCCGGGCATCAGGCCCCGGCCGCGGATCCACAGCTCGCCGCGCTCGCCCAGCGGCAGCGGCTGGCCCGTGGCCGGATCGGTCACGCGCACCTCGGCCTCGACCACGGCGTAGCCGGCGCTGGTGTCGGGGCGCTGTTCGCCCAGGCGTGTGAGGTGCACCGAGCCCGCGTATTCCGACAGGCCGTAGCCGTGGTGCAGCGCCTGGCCGAAGGCCGCCTCCACGCGCTGCTTCAAGGCCAGGTCCAGCGGGCCCGCGCCGGTGTAGAGGTAGCGCAGCGCCGGCGCTGCGGGCCGTGCAATTCCGCGCTCCTGCAGATGGGCCAGCAGGCGCGAGAACAGCGCGGGCGGCCCCTGCAGCTGCGACACGCCGTGGTGGGCCAGCGCATCCAGCAGGTCGTCAGGATCGAACTGCGGGCGCATCACGAGCTGGGCGCCGGCCAGCAGCGAGCTGATCAGCACCGTGCCCAGGCCGAAGATGTGGGTCATGGGCACGAAGGCGTAGCTGCGGTCTTGCGGCCCCAGCGCGCGCGAGGCGCCCGAGACGCGGGCGAAATGGATCAGCGCGTCGTGCGTGAGCATCACCCCCTTGGGCTGGCCCGTGGTGCCCGAGGTGAAGATCAGCGCCGCCACCGTATCGCGCAATACGCCCGCCTCGGGCTGCGCATCCGTGCGCACGGCGCTGTGCTGCATGCCGGGCAGGGCCGAATCGACGGCCGCAAAGCGCCGTGCGTGCGCAGCGGCGCTGCGCGATGCGGCGGACGTGAAGAACACCACGCGCGCATCGGCCTTGGCGACGAAGCTGTCGATCTCGGCGGGCGCCATGCGCGCATTCACGCCGCAGGACCAGGCGCCCACGCGGCTGCAGGCCAGGATCAGCGCGGCGTGTTCGGGGCAGTTTTCGGCCACCACCAGCACACGGTCGCCGGGGCGCACGTTCAGCGTGCGTAGCTCGGTCTCGGCGGTGTCGGTAAGCGCGCCCAGGTCGGCAAAGCGCAGGCTGCGGCCGTCCGGCAGGTGGATGAAGGGCTGCTGCGGCGCCTCGGCCAGCCAGCGGTCCAGCAGGTGGTGGATGCGCTCCGCCATGTCAGTCGACGGTGATTCCCTGGGTCACCGTGGCCCACATGGCGCGTTCCTGGGAGGCGCGCTCGGCCAGCTTCTGCGGTGCGCCGGTCCACTCGTCGTAGCCCAGCTCCTTGTAGCGTTTTCTCAGGTCCGGCTGCGCCAGTGCGGCATTGACGGCCTTGTTGAGCTTGGCCACCAGTTCAGGGCTCATGCCCTTGGGGCCATAGACACCGTACCAGCCGCCCACGTCAAAGCCCTTGAGGCCCTCGATGCCCGACTCGGCGAAGGTGGGTACATCGGGCAGCGAGGCATTGCGCTGCGGCGAGGTGACGGCAATGGCGCGCACCTTGCCGCTGTGGATGTAGGTGCTGGCGGTGCTGATGATGTCCAGCATCATGTTGAGCTGGCCGCCGATCACGTCGGTCATTGCCGGGGCGTTGCCCTTGTATGGGATGTGGTTCATCTCGATGCCGCTGCGCCTGGCGAACAGCAGCGCGCCCAGGTGGTTGGAGCCGCCCACGCCGGCCGAACCGTAGGCCAGCTTGCCGGGGTTGGCCTTGGCGTTCGCCACCAGCTCGCGCACATTCTTGTAGGGCTCGCTGTTGTTGACCACCAGCACGTTGTAGTAGCTCAGGATGGGGGCCACCGGCGTCAGGTCCCGGGCCGGGTCGAACGGCATCTTGGTCATCACGTTGGGGCTGATGGTGATGGTGGGGCTGGCGGCAAACCACAGCGTCATGCCATCGGGCTTGGCGCGCACCACCTCGCTGCCGGCAATGGTGGCATTGGCACCGGTCTTGTTTTCCACCATGACCGGCTGGCCCAGTTCCTTGGACAAGGCCTGGCCGAACAGGCGCGCGCCCTGGTCCACGGGGCCGCCTGCGGCATAGCCGACGATGAGGCGCACGGGCTGGCCGTCCTGCGCGGCGGCGGGCAATGCAAGGGCAAAAGGTGCCAGGGCCAGGGCGGCCAGGGCGAGGCGGCGGGGGGCTGCGGTCATGGGGGTGTTTCCTGTCTGTGTGGAATGAATGCGAATGCGGGAAGAGGGCGGGCCGGGCGCGGGGCCGGGTCGTTACCCATCGGCGCGATGGTGCGCCCCGGCTGGCGCCCTGTGAATCTGCTTTTCCGTAAGCCGGGGTTCGGGTCTGCTTAGCGAGGGTTTTCCCTCGCGGCACCGTCACATCCGTTCAAACACTGCGGCAATGCCCTGGCCGCCGCCGATGCACATGGTCTCCAGGCCATAGCGGCCCTTGCGGCGCTGCAGCTCGTGCAGCAGCGTGGCCAGGATGCGCACGCCGGTGGCGCCGATGGGGTGGCCCAGCGAGATGCCCGAGCCGTTGACGTTGAGCTTGTGGGCGATGGCGTCCTGGTCCTGCCAGTTCCAGCCCTTGAGCACGGACAGCACCTGGCAGGCGAAGGCCTCGTTCAGCTCCACCAGGTCCATGTCGTCGATTTTCAGGCCCAGCCGCGCCAGCAGCTTCTGCGTGGCCGGCACCGGGCCTATGCCCATGTGCGATGGCTCGCAGCCCGCAGCGGCCCAGCCCACCAGCGTGGCCATGGGCGTGAGGCCCAGCTCGGCCAGCTTGTCCTCGGCCACGATCAGGCAGGCGGCGGAGGCGTCGTTCTGCTGGCTGGCGTTGCCGGCCGTGACGGTGCCGTTGGGCATCAAGACGCGCAGCTTGGCCATGCTGTCGGTCGTGGCATCGGCGCGAAAGCCTTCGTCGCGCGAGAACAGCAGGGGGTCGCCCTTGCGCTGGGGCACCTTGACGGGCACGATCTCGTCGGCGAAGCGGCCGGCTTCCCAGGCCGCTGCGGCCCGCTGGTGGCTGCGCACGGCGAAGGCGTCGGCCTCGTCGCGCGTGATGCCGTAGTCGCGCGCCAGGTTCTCTGCGGTTTCGATCATGCCGCTGATCTTGCCGAAGCGCTCCACCGGCTGCGAGCGTTCGCGGCCGCGGTCCAGGCGGTCAAAAAAGCGCACATTGCCCGAGCGCGCGCCCCAGCGCATGTCGGTGCTGTAGTACTCGATGTTGCTCATGCTCTCCACGCCGCCGGCGATCACCACGTCGGCGGCGCCGCTTTGCACCATCATCGAAGCGGTGACGATGGCCTGCAGGCCACCGCCGCAACGGCGGTCCAGCTGCATGCCGGGCACCGACACCGGCAGCCCCGCCTGCAGCGCGGCCCAGCGGCCCACGCAGGGCACCTCGCTGTTGGCGTACGACTGGGCCATGACCACGTCGTCGATGCGTGCGGGGTCGATGCCGCTGCGCTCGACCACGGCGCGCACCGTGGTGGCGGCCAGCTCTTCAACGGGCACGGGGCGCAAGCTGCCGCCAAAGGTGCCGACAGGGGTGCGAACGGGGGTGACGATGGCGGCTCTGCGCATGGTTTTCTCCTGATGAATGGAAGCGAAAATTGCAATGAAAGTGGCTCTGGCGCTTATCCATAAAGCGCCAGAAGCTATTGTTTTTGATGAAAAACCGCGCCACAGCGGCGCAGCAGTTCGTGGGCCTGGTGCTCCAGGTCCTCGCGGTGTTCGGGCGCGGCAATATCGATCAGCCGGCGCACGCGGCGCGACAGCGTCTGGCCGCGCAGGTCGGCCACGCCATGCTCGGTGACGATCAGGCCTGCGTCGCTGCGCGGCGTGCTGACCGGCCCGGCCAGCTGCGCCACGATGCGCGTCCTGCCCTTGGCGGTGGCCGGCAGCGCCACGATGGGCAGGCCGCCACGGCTGCGGGCCGCGCCGCGCAAGAAATCGACCGCGCCACCCACGGCGCCCACATACACGCCCGCTGCCACCTCGGCATTGATCTGGCCGGTCAGGTCCACCTCGATGGCCGCGTTGATGGCGGCCAGCTGGTGGCTGGCGGCCAGCACCTCGGGGTCGTGCGTGTAGTCGGTACCGCGCAGTTGCAGCGCCGGGTTGCGGTGCGCCCAGCGGCGCACCTTCTCGCTGCCCATCAGGATGCCGCCAATGCCCACGCCGGTGTCCAGGCTCTTACGGGCATTGGTCAGCACGCCGGCCTCGGCCAGGGCAGCAATGCCGTCGCCCACCGCGCCGCTGTGCAGGCCCAGGTCGCGGTGGCCGTGCAGCGCGGCCAGCACGGCCTCGGGCAGGTTGCCGATGCCCAGCTGCAGCGTGGCGCCGTCCTGGATCAGTCCGGCGATGTGGCGCGCAATGGCCTGCTCGGCCGGGCCGGGCGCGGCGCGGCTTTGCTCCAGCGGCGGGTGCTGAGCGTCAATCAGCAACGCAAAGTCGCTGGCCTGCAGGTGCACGCTGCCATGCGTCCAGGGAATGGCGGGGTTGACCTCGGCGATCACCACGCGCGCCTGTTCCAGCGCGGCGGGCAGGTATTCGTGCACCAGGCCCAGGCTGTAGCGGCCCTGTTCATCGGGCGGCGAGACCTGCAGCAGCACCACATCGGCGGGCAGCACGCCCGCGCGGATCAGCCCTGGCAGGTGCGAGTAGTGGCTGGGCAGGATGTCGAGCACGCCCGCATCGGCCAGGTGGCGGTGCGGACCGCCCGCGGCGTAGCCAAAGAAATCGATGGTGTCGGCCTGCTCCGGCTGCAGCGTGTCCGACGCACCAATGCCCACGAACACGCGCAGCCGACCGCCCTGCGCCAGTGCGTGGCGGTGCGCGGTCACGGCGCGCGTGAGCGTGAGCGGCTCGGCTGTGGCCTGGCCCCACCACAGGGTGTCGCCGGGGCGGATCAGGGCCTGCAGTTGCTGGGCCAACAGGCTCATGGCCGTTCTCCGCGATGTTGCGCAGCACCCGCGCCGCATGACACTGGCGCGACCCAGGCGAGGGCCGCCGTGCAAGGGCCGCCCCGCCGCAGGCGACTCAGGGGGGCCGTCATTTTTTGTCCCAGTCGAAGCGCAGCGGCTGCTTGTCTTTGAAGCGCCGCACCGCGTCCTGGTGGTAATCGGAGCCGCGGCACAGGGACTGGGCGTAGGACTCCAGCTCGGCCATGGCGTGGGCATCGAGCTCGAAGGACTGGTTCATCACGGTCTTGGCGATGCCGATGGCGGCGGTGGATGCCTCGCCAAAGCGGCGCGCCAGCGCCTGCGCGGCCTCGGTCAGCGCGGCGCCGTCTTCCACAATGTCGAACACCATGCCCAGTTGCCTGGCCTCCTGCGCATCGACGGTGCGGGCGGTGAAGACCAGCTCCTTGGCCCGCTGCTGGCCCACGATGCGCGGCAGCAGGCGCATCACGCCCAGGTCGGGCACCAGGCCGATGCGGCCGAACACGGCGCAGAACTTGGCGCGGCGCGTGGCCAGCACGAAGTCGGCTGCCAGCGCCAGGCCCAGCCCCGCGCCAAAGGCCGGGCCATCGACCGCGGCGATGACGGGTTTTTCCAGGTCCACGAGTTCGGGGAACCACTGGTGCAGCTCGCGCATGCCCTTGCGAAACGTCAGGCCCGTGCGGCTGCTGTCCTGCATGGCCGAGATGTCACCGCCCGAGCAAAACGCGCCGCCTGCGCCGGTGAGGATGACGGCGTGCACCGCCGGGTCGTCGCGCATCTGCGCAATGGCAGCGGCCAGGGCGGGGCGCATGGCCTGGCTCAGGGCGTTGCGCGCCTCGGGGCGGTTGAGGGTGATGGTGCCGATGCCGTCCTGCACGGAGGTCAACACGGGGGATGCGCTCATGGCGTGCTCCAGAAGATATTGAGGATCAAGATGGGCCATGGCGCTTGTCTATCAAGCGCCAGCAGCGCACCTTGGGATGGTTCAGGCCAGTTCGGCGTAGCCGTGGCTCAGCACCACGATGTCGCGCTCGGCCACGCGGGCGCGCAGCTGGAACTGCCCTGGCTTGCCGGGCAGGCTCCAGATCTCGGTGACCAGCGTTTCGCCTGGATAGACCGGCGAGGCAAAGCGGATGTCCAGCGCCTTGAGCCGCGCCGGGTCGCCGCCCGCGCACTGGCGCAACAGCGCATGGGCCACCAGGCCGTAGCTGGCCAGGCCGTGCAGGATGGGGCGCGCAAAGCCCGCCTTGGTGGCCACGGCCGGGTCGGCGTGCAGCGGGTTGTAGTCGCCCATCAGGCGGTACAAGAGCGCCGCCTCGGGGCGGATGGCCTGGGTGTCGCTGAAGTCGGGCGCGCGGTCAGCCGGCGTGGGCTGCAGCGCGGGCAGCGGTGCGTCGCTGGGCTGGCCGCCGCGCTGCTGGCTGTAGCCGCCGTCGCCGCGCAGAAAGGTCACCTGCTGCAGCGTGGCCAGCAGCTCGCCGGCCTGGGTTTCCAGGCGCCGCTCGGTGATCAGGATGGCGCCCTTGCCCTCGCCCTTGTCGATCAGGTGCGTGATGCGGCTTTTGCCGACCACCGCGCAGCTGGCGGGCAATGGCTTGTGCCAGCGCACGCGCTGCTCGCCGTGCAGCAGCTTCACCCAGTCGATGCCCGTGTTCGGCTCGCGAGCCCAGAAGCCGGGGTAGCCCAGCACCACGGCCTGCGTGGGCAGGGTGCGCAGGCCGCCCTCCAGCCCTTCATAGACAAACGGCAGCGCGTCGGCATTGAGCGGGTCGTTGCCCAGGCCGAGGCTGAGCGCATACAGCATGGTGTCGCGCTCGGTGTAGTGCTGGTGCACGGGCGCGAAGGCCCGGTTCTTCAGGTGGTGGTAGTCAATAGCCATCTCAGTCGTCCATAACGTTGTGTATCGCCCGCGCACCATGCAACTGGCGCTACCCAAGCCAGGGCTGCCGAGCAAGGGCCGCCCCGCAGCGAGGGCTGCGTTCCCCTTCCCGCAGCGCGCAGCGATGCGAGAGAAGGGGGAAGCGGCGTAAGCCGCTCAGGGGGTTGTCTCCGTCACACCGGGTCCCAGCTGAACACGTCGGCCGAGCGATCCATCGGCACGAACGAGGCCTTGAGCGCCGGCATGCCATGTTCGGCAATGAACTCGGGCGTCCAGCCCTCGCTGCGGTGCACCGAGCGCAGGGGGCGCGGCTGGCTCATCAGGAAGATCTCGTTGTTGCGCACGGCAAACACCTGGGCGTTCACGTCCTTGGCCTGGTCGGACAGCAGGTACACGGCCAGCGGCGCGATCTTGTTGGGCGTCATCTGCTGGATCTTGGCCACGCGTGCCTGCTGTTCGGGCGTGTCGGTGGGGATGGAGCCGATCATGCGGCTCCAGGCAAACGGCGCGATGCAGTTGGAGCGCACGTTGAATTTCTGCATGTCCAGCGCGATGGACTTGGACAGCGCCGTCAGCCCCAGCTTGGCGGCGCTGTAGTTGGCCTGGCCCAGGTTGCCGATCAGGCCCGAGGTGGAGGTCATGTGCACGAAGGCACCGCTTTCCTGCTCCTTGAAATGGTTGGCGGCCGCGCGTGCCATGTAGTAGCTGCCGTACAGGTGCACCTTGATCACGGCGTCCCATTCGTCCAGGCTCATCTTGTGGAAGAAGCGGTCGCGCAGGATGCCTGCGTTGTTGACTACGCCGTCGATGCGGCCGAAGTGGTCCAGCGCGCATTGCACGATGCGGCCGGCAGCTGCCGCCTCGGCCACGCTGTCCATGTTGGCCACGGCCTGGCCGCCAGCAGCCTTGATTTCGTCCACCACTTTCTGTGCGGGGCCGGCATCCGTGCCCTCGCCTGTGGTGGAGGTGCCGATGTCGTTGACCACCACCTTGGCGCCGGCCGCCGCCAGGGCCAGCGCCATGTCGCGCCCGATGCCGCCGCCGGCCCCTGTTACCACCACCACCTTGTCCTGCACCATCTTCTGCGCCATGTTCGTCGTCCTTCGGTTTGTGTTGTCGATCAGCGCTGGAGCATGAACCCAAAGCCGCGGCAGCGCCATTCGGCAATCGCTAGGCGGGGCTTTGGCTGCATGAAAGCGTCGCCGAGGGCTTCATGGGCACGGAAGGCACGCTTTCACAAACGTGGATTGCACGGACCGGCAGCAGCGGCGAGCATCGGACCCCATTGCTTCTACAAGTATCTGGAACCACGCCGCATGCATCGCCCCTTCTTGTCCAACCTTACCCGCCGCAGCCTGTGCGCCGGCGCCGCCCTGGGCTGGGCCCTGAGCAGCGCGCCCGCAGCCTTCGCCCAGGCAACCTACCCGAGCCGCCCCATCATGATGGTGGTGCCCCAGGCCGCCGGCGGCACCAATGACATCGTGGGCCGCGTGGTGGCCCAGAAGCTGGCGGAAAAGCTCGGCGGCAGCGCCGTGGTGGAAAACAAGCCCGGTGCGGGGGGCAACATAGGCACGCAGGCCGTGGCCAAGGCGCCCAAGGACGGCTACACGCTGCTCATGACCATCAGCAGCAGCCAGGCCATCAACCCCGCCCTGTACAAGGCGCCGGGTTTCGACCCCGTGGCCGACTTCCAGCCCATCAGCCTGGTGGGCGCCGTGCCCAATGTGCTGCTGGCCCACCCCTCGTTCGCCGCCAAGACCGTGCCCGAGCTGCTGGCGCTGGCCAAGTCCAGGCCCGGCCAGCTGCAATACGCCTCGGCCGGCAACGGCACGCTCAACCACCTGCTGGGCGAGATGCTGAACCAGATGTCCGGCGTCGAACTGCAGCATGTGCCCTACAAGGGCGTGGCGCCGGCGCTCAACGATGTGCTGGGCGGCCAGCTGCCCCTGCTGTTCGGCAGCCTGCCATCCACGCTGGCGCACATCAGGTCGGGCAAGCTGCGCGCGCTGGCCGTGAGCAGCCCCCAGCGCTCGCCCGTGCTGCCCGATGTGCCCGCACTGGGCGAGTTCGTTCCCGGCTACAGCGGAACGCTGTGGATAGGCCTGTTCGCGCCTGCCGGCGTGCCCAAGGAGGTGATGGATCGCCTGCAGGACGGCATGCGCCAGGCCATGGCCGACAAGGACATGCGCGACAAGCTCGAAGCACAGGGCGTGGAGCTTGCGGGCACGGCCACGAAACCCGTCACGCCCGACGAGTTCGCCGCCCTGCTCAAGCAGGACATTGCCAAGTGGGCGCGCATCGTGAAGACCTCGGGCGCCACCATCAACTGAGTGACTGGAACATGAGCAACACCCTAGACACCGCCGCGCTCGCCCACCTGCAGACCTGGCAGGGCAAGAGCGAGACCCTGAGCGACAGCCTCACGGCCATGCCCGTGGCCGCCCTGTCGGCCACGCTGGACCGCGACGACCCGGCGCCCGCCATGGGCACCGTGGTGCCGCCGCTGTGGCACTGGCTGTACTTCCTGCCGCATGCGCGCGCCAGCGAGATCGGCCCCGACGGGCATCCCAAGCGCGGCGGCTTTCTGCCGCCCGTGCCGCTGCCGCGCCGCATGTGGGCCGGCGGGCGGCTGCGCTGGGAGCAGGCCAACCCGCTGCGCGTGGGCCAGGAGGTGCAGCGCCACTCGACCATCCAGTCCGTCAAGCACAAGGCCGGCCGCTCGGGCGAGTTGCTGTTCGTGCTGGTCGAACACCAGTACCGCAATGCCCAGGGCCTGGCGCTGACCGAGGAGCACGACATCGTCTACCGCAGCGCCGCCCAGCCCGGCGACCCTGCGCCGCAGCCGCAGCAGCCTCCGCTGAATGGCCAGGCGGTCTGGTCGCGCACCATCGCTCCCGACGACGTGCTGCTGTTTCGCTACTCCGCGCTCACCTTCAACGGCCACCGCATCCACTACGACCGCAAGTACGTGACCGAGGTCGAGGGCTACCCCGGCCTGATCGTGCACGGTCCGCTGATCGCCACGCTGCTGCTGGACCTGCTGCGCCGCAGCCTGCCCGGCGCGCAGGTGGCCACCTTCGACTTCCGTGCCGTGCGCCCCACCTTCGATCTGCACCCGTTCAGCGTGCACGGCAAGGCATCCAACGACGGCAAGACCGTGGAGCTGTGGGCCCAGGACCACGAGGGGTTCCTCACCATGCAGGGCACAGCCACGTTGTTTTGAACCGCTGAACCAGCCGATTCCTTCTTTTTTATAGATACCCCACCGCCATGATCCACCAGCCCGACCAGTACCAGGAAATCCGCGACGCCGTGCGCGCCCTCTGTGCCCAGTTCCCCGACGAATACTTCCGCAAGGTCGATGAGGCCCGCGGCTACCCCGAGGAGTTTGTCGATGCCCTCACCAAGGCCGGCTGGATGGCCGCGCTGATCCCGCAGGAATATGGCGGCTCGGGCCTGACCATGGCCGAGGCCTCGGTGATCATGGAAGAGATCAACCGCAGCGGCGGCAACTCCGGCGCCTGCCACGGCCAGATGTACGTGATGAACGCCATCGTGCGCAGCGGCTCGCAGGCGCAAAAGGAAAAGTACCTGCCCCAGATTGCCTCGGGCGCGCTGCGCATCCAGTCCATGGGCGTGACCGAGCCCACCACCGGCAGCGACACCACCAAACTCAAGACCACGGCCGTGAAGAAGGATGGCCGCTGGGTCATCAACGGCCAGAAGGTCTGGATCTCGCGCATCCAGCACAGCGATCTGATGATCCTGCTGGCCCGCACCACGCCCGCCGATCAGGTGAAAAAGCGCTCCGACGGCCTGTCGTGCTTTCTGATCGACCTGCACCAGGCGATCGGCAACGGCCTCACCGTGCGCCCCATCCTGAACATGGTCAACCACGAGACCAACGAGCTGTTCTTCGACAATCTCGAGATCCCCGATGACGCGCTGCTGGGCGAAGAAGGCAAGGGCTTCAAGACCCTGCTGGACGGCCTGAACGCCGAGCGCACCCTGATTGCTGCCGAGTGCATTGGCGATGGCTACTGGTTCATCGACCGCGCCACCAAGTACGCCAACGAGCGCGTGGTGTTCAACCGCCCCATCGGCCAGAACCAGGGCGTGCAGTTCCCGATTGCCGATGCCTTCATCGAACTGGAAGCCGCCAACCTGATGCGCTGGAAGGCCTGCGAGAAGATTGACGCCCACCAGAACGCCGGTGCCGAGGCCAACATGGCCAAGCACCTGGCCGCCAAGGCCAGCTGGGAAGCGGCCAACGTCTGCCTGCAGACCCACGGCGGCTTTGGCTTTGCCTGCGAATATGACATCGAGCGCAAATTCCGCGAAACCCGCCTGTACCAGGTGGCGCCGATCTCGACCAACATGATCTACAGCTACGTGGCCGAGCACATTCTGGGCCTGCCGCGTTCCTTCTGAAACCTTGCGGGACAGACCGCAGCCGCGCAGCGGCAAGCTCTGTCCTCAACTGATTAGAGACAAAGGCTTCTTATGACCCGCCCCCTCGACGGCATCACCGTCGTCTCGCTCGAACACGCGGTGGCCGCGCCGTTCTGCACGCGCCAGCTGGCCGACCTGGGCGCGCGCGTGATCAAGGTGGAGCGCCCGGGCAGCGGCGACTTCGCGCGCGGCTACGACCAGCGCGTGCAGGGCCAGTCCTCGCATTTCACCTGGATCAACCGCAGCAAGGAAAGCCTGGCGCTGGATGTGAAGCAGCCCCAGGCCAAGGCCGCGCTGCTGCAGCTGCTGAAGACGGCCGACGTGCTGGTGCAGAACCTCGCGCCCGGTGCCGCCGCGCGCATGGGCCTGTCGTATGAAGCCCTGAAGGCGCACAACCCCAAACTCATCGTGTGCGACATCAGCGGCTATGGCGCCGACGGCCCCTACCGCGACAAGAAGGCCTACGACCTGCTGATCCAGAGCGAGGCGGGCTTCCTCTCCGTTACGGGCACACCCGAGGTCCCCAGCAAGTCCGGCATCTCGGTGGCCGACATCGCCGCCGGCATGTATGCCTACACCAACATCCTGTCGGCCCTGCTGCTGCGCGGCAGGACGGGCGAGGGCAGCCATATCGACGTGTCCATGCTCGAAGCCATGGGCGAATGGATGGGCTACCCGATGTACTACGCCTACGACGGCGCGCCACCACCGCCGCGCACCGGCGCATCGCACGCCAGCATCTACCCCTACGGCCCGTTTGTGGCCGGCGACGGCAAGACCGTGATGCTGGGCCTGCAAAACGAGCGCGAGTGGAAAGCCTTTTGCGACACCGTGCTGCAGCGCCCCGATGTGGCCACCGATGCACGCTTCTGTTCCAACGCGCAGCGCAACGCCCACCGCGACGCATTGCAGGCCCTCATCGTGCAGGGCTTCTCGGCGCTGACCGCTGCGCAGGTGGTCGAGCGCCTGGAGGCCGCCGGCATTGCCAACGCCCGGGTGAACGATATGGCCGACCTGTGGGCCCACCCGCAACTGGCCGCGCGCCAGCGCTGGTGCAGCGTGGGCACACCCGCTGGCGATGTGCCCGCACTGCTGCCGCCGGGCGTGAACAGCGCGTTCGACTACCGCATGGACGCCGTGCCCGCCGTGGGCCAGCACAACGCCGCCATCCTGGCCGAACTGGGCTGGAGCGCCGAGCAGATCGACGCGCTGCAGGCACCGCGACCTCTTTGAATCAAAAACCATAGCTGCCTGCGCTTGACACACCCGCCCTGGAGTCCGAAATGAAGCAAGAAACCCAAGCCACCATCCATCCCCTGGCGCAGTTTGCCGCCACGCTGCAATGGAGCGACGTGCCGGCGCCCGTGCAGCGCCGCGCCGAAGACCTGTGGGTGGACTGGTTCGGCTCCGTGCTGGCCGGCTGCCGCGCGCGGCCCGTGGCCAGCATCACGCGCTTTGCGCTGTCGCAGGGCCCGGTGCAAGGCCCGGCCGAGGTGATCGGCCACGGCGCCACCAGCAGCCCCATGATGGCCGCGCTGGCCAACGCCGCGGCCAGCCATGTGGCCGAGCAGGACGATGTGCACAACGGCTCGGTGTTCCACCCGGCGGCCGTGGTCTTTCCGCCCGCGCTGGCCGTGGCGCAGCAGATCGGCGCCAGCGGCGCGCAGCTGATGGCGGCCTGCGTGGCGGGCTACGAGGTCGGCATCCGCGTGGGCGAGTTTCTGGGCCGCAGCCACTACAAGGTGTTCCATACCACGGCCACGGCCGGCACGCTGGCGGCGGCCGCCGCCGTGGGGCGCCTGCTGGAGCTCACGCCCGCGCAGATGCAGCATGCCTTCGGCTCGGCCGGCACGCAGTCGGCGGGGCTGTGGGAATTCTTGCGCACCGCGGCCGACAGCAAGCAGCTGCACACCGCGCACGCCGCCTCTGCGGGGCTGATGGCCGCCTTCCTGGCCAAGGACGGCTTCACCGGCGCACAGGACATCTTCACCGGCCCGCAGGGCCTGGCTGCGGGCATGTCCACCGACGCCAACCCGGCCAAGCTCACCGAGGGACTGGGCACCCGCTGGGCCACGGCCGAGACATCGTTCAAGTGGCATGCCTCGTGCCGCCACACGCACCCCGCCGCCGATGCGCTGCAGCAGGTGATGCGCGAGCACGGCCTGGCGCCCGCCGACATCGCGCAGGTCACCTGCCATGTGCACCAGGGCGCCATCGATGTGCTCGGGCCGGTGGTCTCGCCCACCACGGTGCACCAGAGCAAGTTTTCCATGGGCACCGTGCTGGCATTGGCGGCGCGGTTTGGCCATGCGGGTTTGACCGAATTCGACGCGCAGTTCCTGGCACCGGATACTGTGGCCCTGCGCGAGAAGGTGCGCATGGAGCTGGACCCCGAGGTGGATGCCGCCTACCCGCAGCGCTGGATTGGCAAGGTCACCGTGCAGACGACGGATGGCCGCCAGCTGGCCGGCCGCGTGGAAGAGCCCAAGGGCGACCCCGGCAACACCCTCTCGCGTGCAGAGCTCACCGCCAAGGCGCTGCGCCTGGCAGCCTATGGTGGTGCGGTATCTGCCGCGCAGGCCGAGGCCGCCGTGCAGCGCCTGTGGCGGGTGCAGGAGTGGCCGCGCACGGAGCACCTGCTGGGCTGACCTCCGGGACACGGCAACCGCCGCGGCCCACGACCCCCAAGGGGCGCAGCAGACGCCCCGTTCACCACCATCCACAAGGAGACATTGCATGACTGCACGCTTTACCCTGATTTCCCGACGCACCCTCGCCGGCTCCGTTGCGGGCGCCTGCGCGGCACTCGCCCTGGGCCTGAGCGGCAACGCCCTGGCCAGCACCTGGCCCGAAAAGACCGTCACCCTGGTCGTGCCCTACAGCGCGGGGGGCCCCACCGACGTGGTGGCGCGCCTGCTGGCCGTGCCCATGGGCCAGTCGCTGGGCCAGACGGTGGTGGTGGAAAACACCGTGGGCGCGGGCGGCACGCTGGCGCCCGCGCGCATCGTCCGCTCCAAGCCCGACGGCTACACCATCCTGATCCACCACATGGGCATGGCCACGGCCCCGGCGCTGTACAAGAAGCTGCCCTACGACCCGCTCAAGGACTTCGAGTACATCGGCCAGGTGCTGGATGTGCCCATGACGCTGCTGTCGCGCAAGGACTTTCCTGCGAACAACTTCCAGGAGCTGCAGGACTACGTCAAGAAGAACCAGGACAAGGTATCGCTGGCCAACGCGGGCATTGGTGCCGTGTCGCAGCTGTGCGGCATGCTGCTCATGCACCAGCTGGGCGTGAAGCTGACCACCGTCCCCTACAAGGGCGCCGGCCCGGCCATGAACGACCTGATGGGCGGCCAGGTGGACCTGCTGTGCGACCAGACCACGCAGACCGTGCCCGTGATTCAGGACGGCAAGCGCGCCAAGGTCTTCGGCGTGACCACGCCCAAGCGCCTGTCGTCCATGCCCAGCATTCCCACGCTCGATGAGCAGGGCCTCAAGGGCTTTGACGTGAAGGTGTGGCACGGCATGTATGCCCCCAAGGGCACGCCCAAGGACGTGATGGACAAGCTCAACAAGGCATTGAACGTGGCCATCAAGGACGAGAACGTGAAAAAGCGCATTGCCGAGCTGAGCTCTGACCTCGTCACGCCCGACAAGGCCACTCCCGAGGGCCTGCGCAAGCACCTGGAGATCGAGGTGGTGCGCTGGGACAAGGTCATCAAGGCCGCGGGCGTGAGCGCTGAATAAGCCGCGCCGGCTTCCGGCCTGCACACCGCAGGCCGGGGCCTTCTCCCTATGCACCCAAGGCACTGCATGATCGACCGGCTCGACCACCTTGTTCTGACCACCGCCCACGAGGCGGATTGCGTGCACTTTTACTGCACCGTGCTGGGCATGGCGCTGCAGACCTTTGGCGAAGGTCGCATGGCCTTCGTGTTCAATGGCCAGAAGATCAATCTGCACATCCAGGGCCGCGAGTTCGAGCCCAATGCCCTGCATCCCATGCCGGGCGCGCTGGACCTGTGCTTCATCGCCTCGGTGCCTTTGGCGCAGGTGCAGCAGCGCCTGGCCGAACATGGGGTTGCCATCGAGTGCGGTCCGGTGCAGCGCACCGGCGCGCGTGGTCCCATCGTCTCGGTCTATGTGCGCGACCCGGACCGCAATCTGATCGAAATCTCCCAATACCCCTGACCACCCCACTGCAATGACTGACTCCGTGCGCAACGCCTGCTCCTTCCTGTTCGTTCCCGCCACCCAGCCGGATCGGTTGCCCAAGGCCCTGGCCAGCGGCGCCGACATCGTGATTGCCGACTGGGAGGACGCCGTGGCCCCCGCTGACAAGGAGCGCGCACGCGCGGCCCTGCTGGAGGCCGTGGCTGCGCTGCCAGCCGCGCAGCGCGCGCGCCTGCTGGTGCGCATCAACAGCGATGGTTCGCCCTGGTTTGCCGCCGACCTGGCCGCGCTGGCGCAGCTCGCGGCGCAGGGCCTGGCCGGCGCCGTGGTGCCCAAGGCCGAAGGCGCGCCCACCCTGCAGGCCGTGGCCCAGGCTGCCGGGCCTGGCGCCATGCTGGTGCCGCTGGTCGAAAGCGTGGCCGGCCTTGCCGCTGCCGACACCCTGGCCGCCGCGCCGCAGGTGGCGCGGCTGGCCTTCGGGCACCTGGACTTCCAGGTGGACGCCGGCATGGCCTGCGGCGAAGACGAGCAGGAACTGCTGCCCGTGCGCATGGCCCTGGTGTTCGCCTCGCGCCGCGCAGGGCTGGCCGTCCCCATCGACGGCGTGACGGTGGACACGCGCAACCCCGAGCGCATGGCCCGCGACAGCGAGCGCGCACGCCGCATGGGCTTTGGCGGCAAGCTGTGCATCCACCCGGCGCAGGTGGCGGTGCTGCACGCCGCTTTCGACCCCGACGAAGCCGCCGTGGCCCAGGCGCTGCGCGTGCAGCAGGCGCTGCAGCAGGCCGGTGGCGGCGTCTGCGTGCTCGATGGCCGCATGGTCGATGCGCCGGTGCTGGCGCAGGCCCGGCACACCCTGCAGCGCCACGCGCGGGCGCAGCAGCGCCTTGCCGCCGCCAGCTAACAACCTCCTAACGATCAGCTAACGATCAGGGCCCGCCAGCGCCGGGCCTCCGTCCGGCAGCGCACCCGCGCCATCACCGCCATGCACACAACGTCCTCAATCCCTAAGTGACTTCCTCGCGCACCACACCGCTTTGGATGATGCTGCTGGCACTGTTGTCGGGCTTTGCGCTCAGCCAGGCCTATCGCACCACCACGGCCATCCTCGCCCAGGGCCTGCAGGCAGATTTCGGCCTGCAGGCCTCATCGCTGGGGGCGTTTGCCGGGCTGTTTGGCTTGTCGTTCGGCGTTGCGCAGCTGCTGATGGGTATTGCGCTGGACCGCTACGGCCTGCGCCGCACGGTGCTGGCAGCCGCGCCCCTGGGAATTGCCGGTGCGGCCCTATCGGCCCTGGCACCCAGCTATGGCTGGCTGATGGCCGGGCAGGTGCTGATCGGGGTGGGCTATTCGCCAGCCTTCGTGGCCTGCACGCTGTTCATTGCGCGCCATTTCGCGGTCGACCGCTTTGCCTTCTTCTCGGGCCTGAGCATGGGCGTGGGCGGGCTGGGGCTCCTGTTCACCGGCACGCCGCTGGCGTGGGTGGTGCAGCACTGGGGTTGGCGCATGGGCTTTGGCATTTTGGCGGGCTTGAGCGTGCTGTCGTGGCTGGTGATTCACTTCGTGGTGCACGAACCCGCACCTGCCGACGCCGTGCACCGCCCGGCATCCAGCTGGGGCGAGGCGCTGGTGGGCATGGGCCGGCTCTTTGCCGTACCGCACACCTGGGGCATCGTGGTTCTGGGCATGTCGTGTTACGCGGCTTTTTTGTCGCTGCGCGGCCTGTGGCTGGGGCCGCTGCTGATCAACCGCTACGGTTTTTCGCTGGTGGACAGCGGTAACGTGGCGCTGGTGCTGTCGCTGATCGCGCTATTCACACCGGCCGCGTTTGGCCGCATGGACCCGGGCGCACCCCGGCGCCGTGCCTGGGTTGGCCGCGCGTCGCTGCTGATGGCCGGCCTGTTTGCGGCGATGGCCCTGGTGCAAAACGCCAGCGTCACCGTGACGCTGATGATTGTGATGGGGCTGCTGTCGGGCTACAGCATCCTGCAGTACGCCGACGTGCGCTCTTCCTACCCTGCCGAGCTGACCGGACGCGCCCTGTCGCTCTACACCATGGCCATGTTCCTGGGCGTTGCCTTCATGCAATCGCTGACCGGTGCCGTCGCCGCCTGGGCCGCAAGCGCGGGGCTGGAGCCCTACCGCACCGTGCTGCTGACCATCGCCGCTTGGCTGGCGCTGGCCTCGCTGGCGTTCCGGTGGCTGCCCGCGTCGCCGCTGCTCAAGCAAGGTTGATAACGCCCGCCGCGCATACCGCGGGCGCATTCCGGTCAGCGTTGGCGCCACACGGCCCGTGCGCCGGAGTGGCCCAGGCTTTCCATGACCGACTGCGTGTGCGCGCCCGGCGCGCAGGCCTCACCTGGCGCATAGGCTGCGCCACCGAAGCGCGGCGCAGGAGCGGCCTGCAGCACACCCTGGCGTTCGGCGTACACGCCACGTGCCTGCATGTGTGGATGCCCTGCGGCCTCCACGGGGCTGAGCACGGCACCAAAGCAGGCGTCGGTGGGCTCCAGCAGGGCCTGCCAGTGCGCACGCGGCTGGGCCAGGAACAGGGCGGCCAGCCGCGCGCGGCGCGCGGGCCAGGCCGCCTTGTCCCACTGCGGACCGGTGAAATCCGGGTCGCCTGCCAGTCCCAGGACCTCCAGCAGCAAGGCATGGAACTGCGGCTCGATGGCGCCCACGGTGATGTGGTGGCCGTCGGCGCAGACGTAGGTGTCATAGAACGGCGCGCTGTCGTGGATGCTCTGGCCACGCACATCGGCCACCAGGCCGCTCTGGCGCGCGCTGAGCATCAGGTTGAGCATATGGGCTGCGCCGTCCACGATGGCGGCATCCACCACCGTGCCGCGGCCCGTGGCGCGCGCCTGCACGATGCCCGACAGCAGGCCCGTCATCAGGTACAGGGCGCCGCCGCCGATGTCGCCCAGCACGGCGAAGGGCGACACGGGCCGCGCGTCCGCCGGGCTGCAGCCCCACAGCGCGCCGCTGACGGCGGCGTAGTTGGTGTCGTGCCCGGCGCGCGGTGCCAGCGGCCCGCTCTGGCCCCAGCCGGTCATGCGCCCATACACCAGGCGGGGGTTGACCGCCAGGCACTCCTCGGGCCCCAGGCCCAGGCGCTCCATCACGCCGGGGCGCATGCCTTCGATGAGCGCATCGGCCTCGGCCACCAGCGCCAGCACCAGCTGGCGGCCTTCCTCGGTCTTGAGATCGGCGAACACCGAGCGCTTGCCACGGTTGAGCAGCGCGCCGGTGGTCTCGCGGCCCTTCGTCTCGCGCACCACGGAGATCACGTCCGCCCCCAGGTCGGCGAGGTGCATCGCACAAAATGGCCCCGGCCCCAGGCCGCCAATCTCCAGCACGCGTACGCTGTCCAGTACCTTCACGGTGTCTCCTTGGTTGGTGTTGTGTGTTGCTTTGGGCCGCATCAGGTCAGGCCCGATGCCCCGAGCACGCTCTCCACCGAACGCACCAGCGTGCGCAGGCGCGGTCCCAGGTCTGTCTCCAGCCGGGTGTATATGGGGCTGAAGACCGGCACCGAGACCGCGAACACCCAGAGTTCACCGTCTTGCGGCTGCGACATGGGCACGGCGATGGATTCGATCTCGCGGTGCAGGTCGCCATGGCTGCGGCAAAAGCCGTGGCGGGCGAAGTCGTCGCGTGCGTCTGCCAGGCGCTGCTCCAGCCAGACGGCGCGCTGCGGGTCTTTGCGCTGCAGGTCCTGCAGGTAGGCCTGGCGATCGTTCTCTGCCATGCCCAGCAGGTAGGCACGGCCCGTGGCCGTGCGCGAGAGCGATGTGGACACGCCGATTTCCTGGCGGAACACCGTGTTGCCCATGCCGTTGGCCAGCTCCACCAGGCACAGCTCGCGCCTGTAGCCCACGGCCAGCTGCACCTGCCCCTCGGTCAGGTCGGCCAGCGCCTGCATGTGCGGCCGGGCGAACTGGCGCAGGGCCATGCGCGTGAGCACGGGCGAGGCCAGCTGCAGCAAACCCAGGCCCGGCACGTACTTGGACAGGCGCTCCGAGTAGCGCAGCAAACCCAGCTCGCACAGCGTGTCCGTCAGGCGAAACAGCGTGGGCTTGGGCAGGCCGGTCAGGTCCATCAGCTCCTTGGCGCTGAGTTCCTGGCATTTGTTGGAAAAGCACCGCAATATGGAAACGCCACGCACCAGGGCGCTGACCAGCTTGCCGTCCGGATCTGCGTTCACGTTCACATGGACCTCAAAAGCTCAAAAAACCAGAGATTTTCGCCTGTTTCCACATCAGGCCTGCGGCCACTGGAAGGGCATTGGCCTTTTCTCCAGGAAGCAACGCACAGCGTCCCGGTGCTCGGGCGTGCCCATGGCCAGGGCCTGGGCGTTGGCCTCCTGCTCCAGCAGCGAGGGCAGGTCGCTGGCGGCCAGCGCGAGCGAGCGCTTGATGAGGCTCAGCGCCACGGGCGATGCGCCCACGAAGCTGCGCGCGATGTCCTGGGCGCGGCCTTGCAGCGCGCCGGGCTCGACCAGCTCGGTGGCAATGCCCAGCCGCAGCGCCTCCTCGGCCGAGACCTCGCGGCCCGACAGCATCAGCTCGCGCGCACGCTGCACGCCGACCACGCGCGGCAGGGTGTAGAACGCCGCGCAGTCCGGCACCACGCCGACGCGGATGAACGACATGGCAAAGCGCGCGCGCGTGCTGGCGATGATGAAGTCCGCCGCCAGCGCCAGGCTGAAGCCCGCGCCATAGGCCGCGCCGTCCACGGCGGCGACCACCGGCTTGTCCAGCAGCATCAGGTCCTTGAGCCAGTCGTGCAGGCTGGTGAGGCGCCGGCGCCAGCCGCCGTTGTCCAGCCCGCTGGCCGCGATGTTGCCCAGGTCCCCGCCCGAGCAGAAATGCGCGCCCGCGCCCGTCAGCACCAGCGCGCGGATGGCAGGGTCGGCCTGCACCTGGCGCACCACCTCGGCCATCTCCACGCGCATGGCGGGGTCGAAGGCGTTGCGCTTGTCGGGGTTGCTCAAGGTCAGCGTGGCCACGCCGTCCTGCACGCCGAAAACGATGCGTTCGTAGGTCTTGCTCATGCCGCGCTCCGGGGCACGTAAGAGGCGCGCATGTCGCGCCCGCCGCGCAGCGACGAGCCGCCATCCACGGGAATCACCGCACCCGTCACGTAGCCCGCCTGTGGTGACGACAGGAACAGCGCCATGTTGGCAATATCTTCCAGCGTGCCCATGCGCTGCAGCGGCACGCTGGCCACTGCATTGGCCAGCGCCTCGGGCGATGGTGCCAGGCGCCGCATGCCCTCGGTGTCGCCAATCGGGCCGGGGGCGATGGCGTTCACACGCACGCCCACCTCGCCCCATTCCATGGCCAGCACGCGCGTCATCATGTCGATGCCGGCCTTGGCGGCGCAGGCATGGACCTGGTACATGGTGGGGTTGACGCCCTGCGGCGCCGAGATGTTGATGACGCTGGCGCCGGGCTTCTTGAGCATCGGGTAGGCCAGGCGCAGCACATGGAAGGTGCCGTTCAGGTCGATGTCGATCACGGTCTTGAAGCCGTTGGGCGACAGGTCGGCCGCGGGCGCGATGAAGTTGCCCGCCGCGCCGGAGACCAGCACGTCGATCTCGCCGAACTGCGCATGCGCCTCACGCAGCGCGGCCTCCACCGCGGCGGCGTCGCGCACGTCGGCGCTAATGCCCAGCGCCTGGGCGCCCAGCGCGCGCAGCCCGTCGGCCGCCTGCTGCACCTTGTCGGGCGAGCGGCTCATGACCGTCACGTTGGCGCCCGCGCGCGCAAACGCCTGGGCAATGCCCAGGTTGATGCCGCTGGTGCCGCCGGCGACAAACACATGGCGGCCGGCAAAGGAGGGGGATTCAGACATGGGTGGTTTCTTTCTGCGCCGCCTCTTGCAGCGGGCGCCATGGATTTCGTCGGTTGCGGGGACTGGGGTCAGGGATCAACGACGCCGCCCCGGTGCGGCGCCCTGAGAGGTGTTCAAAAGTGGGCTTCATGGCGCTAGCCCACCTGCCGCGCCTGCCCGTCCCAGAAGCGGGCGCGCAGGGCTTTCTTGTCGATCTTTCCCAGGGGGGTCACGGGCAGCGCCTGCTCCAGCCACAGTTGCTTGGGCGTGTGCAGCGCGCCTTTGCGCTCATGCACGAAGTCCATCAGCGCCTGGGGTTCGGCGCTGGCGCCGGGCTTGAGCACCACCAGGGCCACGACCGCCTCGCCCCATTTGGCATCGGGCATGCCGATGACGGCGGATTGCGCCACGGCCGGATGCAGCGCCAGGCAGGCCTCGACCTCGCTGGAATACACATTGAAGCCGCCGGTGATGACCATGTCCTTGGCGCGGTCCACCAGATACAGGTAGCCATCGGCGTCGCGGCGCGCCATGTCGCCGGTATGCAGCCAGCCGTCGGCAAAGGCTTCTTCGGTGGCGTCGGGACGGTTGCGGTAGCCCTCCATCACCAGCGGGCTGCGCACGCACAGCTCGCCCACCTCGCCAGCGGCCACCTCCCGGCCCTGCGCATCGAGCAGCCGCACCTGGTTGCCCGGCAAGGCCAGGCCGCAGGACTGCAGCCGCTCGGGGCGCGCCAGGTCGTGCGCATCCTTGCGCAGGTAGGCGATTGTCATGGGCGCCTCGGCCTGGCCGTAGAGCTGGCCAAAGATGGGCCCGAAGCGCTGCAGCGCCTCGGCCAGCCGCGCCGGCGCCATGGGCGAGGCGCCATACAGCACGTACTGCAGGCTGGAGCGATCCCACTGGTCCAGTCCAGGGTGGTCCAGCAGGCCATAGATTTGCGTGGGCACGAGAAAGGTGGCGGTGATGCGGTGCTGCTGCACGGCCTGCAGGAACGCATCGGGCGAGTATTTTTCCAGCAGCACCAGCGTGCCGCCGCGCAGCAGCGTGGGCAGCACCAGCGAACCGCCGGCGTGCGAGATCGGTGTGGCGACCAGCACGCGCAGCGCCTCGGGCCATTCCCAGCAGGCCAGCTGCAGCAGCAGCATGGTCAGCGTGGTGCGGCTGCGGTGGACCACGCCCTTGGGCCGGCCCGTGGTGCCGCCGGTGTAGGTGATGCGGTAGATGTCCTCGGGCTGTGCGGCGATGGGCAGCTCACCGCCGTCAAAGGCCAGGCTGGCGGCGATGGCGTCCTCGCCCAGCGCCGACGGACCCAGGCCCAGCACCTGGGGCACGATGCCGCGCTCCTGGAGCGCCAGGCCGCGCTCCACATGCTGCGCGCCCACTACCAGCGCGCTGATGTCCGCATCCTGCAGCACGAAGGCCTGGTCATCGAGCGCACTCAGGGGGTGCAGCGAGGTCTGGCGCAGTCCCAGCCAGGCGCAGGCCATGATGACCACCAAGGCCTCGGGCTGGTTGCCGGCCAGCACCGCCAGGCCGTCCTGGCGCTGCAGCCCGCGCGCGCGCAGGTAGCGCGCCATGGCATGCACGCGCCGCAGCAGCTCGGCGCAGGTCCAGTGGCTGCCATCGGGCAACACCAGCGCCACGCGCTCGGGGAACGACTGCAGGGCCGATTGGTAGGCTTCGGCGACCGTGGAACCGGTGTGCAATGCGCTCATGCTGTGCTCAGCCATATCAAGCCGCCTGGTACAGCGTGACCACGCAGGCGCCGCCCAGGCCCAGGTTGTGCTGCAGCGCCAGGCGCGCACCCTCGACCTGGCGCTCGCCGGCCTGGCCGCGCAGCTGCCAGGTCAGTTCTGCGCATTGCGCCAGGCCCGTGGCGCCCAGCGGGTGGCCCTTGGACAGCAGGCCGCCCGAGGGGTTGGTGACCACGCGCCCGCCATAGGTGTTGTCGCCGTCGAGGATGAATTTCTCGGCCCCGCCCTCGGGGGCCAGGCCCAGGGCTTCGTAGGTGATCAGCTCGTTGGCCGTGAAGCAGTCGTGCAGTTCGACCACCTGCACGTCCTCGGGGCCGACGCCGGCGGTCTCATAGACCTGGCGTGCTGCCGCCGTCGACATGTCGTAGCCGACCACGCGGCGCATGTCGCCGCTGTCGAAGGTGCTGGCGGTGTCCGTGGTCATGGCCTGGGCCGCAATGGTGACGCGCCGGTCCAGTCCGTGTTTTCGGGCAAATTCGGCCGAGCACAGCACGGCCGCCGCCGCGCCGCAGGTGGGCGGGCAGCATTGGTAGCGCGTGAGCGGGCCGAACACCTGCGGCGAGGCCATGACCTCGTCCAGCGTCAGCGTCTGGCGGAACACCGCCAGCGGGTTGCGCGCCGCATGCTGGCGCGCCTTGACCGAAATGCGGCCGAAGGTGTCGGCACGGATGCCATGCTGCTTCATGTAGTCCAGCCCGGCACCGCCGAAGAACTGCGCGGCGCGCGGCGCTGCCGCATCCAGCCCCTGGTGCGCGACCATGGTGTCGGCAAAGCGCGCCATGGGCGAGGGCCGGTCGTCCCACGCGCCCTTGAGGGCACCAGGCTGCATCTGCTCGAAGCCCAGGGCGATGGCGCATTCCACCATGCCGCTCTCCACCGCCTGGCGCGCCAGGTACAGGGCGCTGGAGCCGGTCGCGCAGTTGTTGTTGACGTTGAACACCGGGATGCCGGTCAGGCCCACACCGTAGATCGCCGCCTGGCCCGCGGTGGAGTCCCCATAGACATAGCCGACATAGGCCTGCTGGACCTCGGCGTAAGCCACGCCCGCATCCTGCAGCGCGAGCTGGGCGGCGCGCGCGCCCATCGCGGGGTAGGGTTCGCTGGCACCGGGCTTGGTGAAGGGGATCATGCCGACACCGACGACATGGACGGCACGCTGCATAGGGCGCATGGCGGGCTCCTTGAAATTAGGGGTTGCGGTCTGGCGCAAGGCGGGCAAGCTGCTCGCGCAGGCGGTTCTTCAAGATCTTGCCGGTGGGCGACAGCGGCAGCGCGTCCAGCACATGCACCACGCGCGGGCATTTGAAGCCCGACAGTTGCGTGCGGGCATGTTCGCGCAGCGCCTCGGGGGTGCAGGGCTGCTGCGGCCGTAGCACCACGGCGGCATGCACCGCCTCGCCCCATTGCGCATCCGGCACGCCGACCACGGCGCACAGGGCCACGGCGGGGTGGCGCATCAGCGCGGATTCGACCTCCAGCGAGTACACGTTCTCGCCGCCGCTGATGATCATGTCCTTGAGGCGATCGACCAGGTGCACGTGGCCGGCCTCGTCCATCCAGCCGCCGTCGCCGGTGTGCATCCAGCCGTCCTTGAGCACCTGGGCCGTGGCTTCGGGCTGGCGCCAGTAGCCCTGCATCACGCTGGGGCCGCGCACGCAGATTTCGCCCACGTCGCCCAGGGGCAGGGCCTGTCCATCCGGTCCGGTGATGCGCAGTTCGCTGCCCCAGCTGGCGCGGCCCACGGAGGTCAGGTGCGCCAAGTGCGCGCCATGGTTGGCCAGGGTGTACGGGCCGTTCAGGCTGGCGCTGGCGGAGGTTTCGGTCATGCCGTAGGCGGTGGCAAATTCAACCTGCGGCAAGGCCTGCATGGCACGCAGCAGCAGCGCCTGGGGCATGGGCGCGGCCCCGTGGACGATGCGCTGCAGCGAGGGCAGGCGGGTGGCGTCAAACTCCGGTGCGTCCAGCAGCATCTGCAGCATGCTGGGCACCAGCATGATCTCGCTCACGCCATGTTCGGCAATCGCCCGCAGCACCTGCGCGGGGCGGAACTGGGTTTCGATCACGCAGGTGCTGCCCTGCACGATCTGCCCCACCAGCCGGCCCAGGCCCGCCACATGGAACAGCGGCGTGGCCAGCAGCGAGATACCGGTGCCGGGCAGTTGCGCCAGCCGGGCCACGGTAGCCGACCACAGGTTGGCGTGGGAGAGCATCACGCCCTTGGGAAAGCCGGTGGTGCCGCCGGTGAACAGCACGATGGCCAGCGCGTCGCCGCCGTGGCGGCAGTCCTCCATCGGCTGGGCCGCGGCCAGCAGCGCCTCGGTGCTGGCGATGCCGGCATGGGCCGGGTCGGCACCCGGCCCCAGCAGCAGCACCGGGGTGTGTTCGGTCAGCGCGGGCGCGCCGGGCAGCAGGGCGGCGTCGGCCAGCAGCAGCCGGGGTTGCACATCCTGCAGCGCGTGCTGCATCTCGGCGCGGCTCCAGCGGGTATTGAGCGGGCAGACCACGCCGCCCACCCACCAGGTGGCGAGGAAGGCCTCGACGCAATAGTCGCTGTTGTGCGCCAGCAGGGCCACCCGCTCGCCGTGCTGTACGCCCTGGGCGCGCAGCACGGCGGCCAGCCGCGCCACGCGGTTCACCAGCGTGCGCCAGTCCTGCCGGCGCGCGCCGCACAGGGTGGCGGTGCGCTGCGGGTGCTGCTGCAGCGCGCGGTGCAGGCCTTGGGTCAGGTAGATGTGCATCGGGTCTTGCTCAGCCTGTCAGTCCAGCTGCAGCTTCTGGCTGCGGATCAGCTCGCCCCAGTCCTTGCGGTCACGCTCCACCATCTGCGCGAACGGCTCGCTCGCCATGCCGCCGGGCCGGCCGCCCAGCTCGCGGTAGCGCTGCACCACGGCCGGGTCCTGCAGCACCGCGATCAGGTTGTCGGTCAGTTTTTTCACGATGGCGGGCGGTGTCTTGGCGGGCAGGAAGAAGCCCATCCAGCCGACCTTGTCGAAGTCCTTCAAGCCCAGCTCGGTCATGGTGGGCACATCGGGCAGCTCGGACTCGCGCGTGGCACCGGTCACGGCCAGGGCGCGCAGCTTGCCGTCCTTGACATGGCCCAGCGAGCCCGTGAGGTTGTCGAACATGAACTGGGTCTCGCCCGCCACGATGGCCAGGGTGGCGGGCGCGGAGCCCTTGTAGGGTATGTGGACCACGTCCACCCCCGCGCTCCGGCGCAGCAGCTCGCCCATCAGGTGCGTGGTCTGGCCCACGCCCGCGGACGAAAACGCCAGCTTGCCCGGCTCGCGCTTGGCGGCGGCGACGAGTTCCTTCAGGCTCTTGATGGGCGACTTCACCGGCACGACCAGCACGTTGGCGAACGAGATCATGTCGGTCAGCGCGATGAAATCCTCGGCCTTGTAGGGGAGCTTCTGGTAGGCGGTGTAGTTGATGGCGTTGGAGCCGGTGTTGCCCACCAGCACGGTGTAGCCGTCCGCAGGAGCGCGCGCAACGAGGCTGCTGCCCAGCGAGCCACCCGCGCCGGGCTTGTTGTCCACCACGATGGGCTGGCCCAGCCGCTCGCTGAGCTTTTGCGCCATGAAGCGCACGGGCGTGTCGGTGGTTCCGCCCGCCGCACCGGGTACGACGAAGGTGATGGGGCGCGTGGGCCAGGTGGCGTCGGCCCGTGCGGGCTGGGACGCACCCAGGGCGGCCAGGCCCAGCAGGGCGCTGGCGCCTGCCAGGCGCAGCGCGTGGCGGCGATGGGGGAATGGCATGGTCTTGTCTCCTTGGGGCCTGGCGGCACTGCGGCCGCTTTTTCGCTATTAGCTATGAATTAGCCAGCTATTCGCGCTGGATGGACGGGCGGCAACGCCTCTTTTCCCATCAGACACCCTTCCAGACCGGCGCGCGCTTCTCGGCGAACGCCGCGGCGCCCTCGCGCGCGTCCAGCGAGGCGAACACCGGCGCGGTGATGACGGCCTGGCGCTCGAACATCTCGGACTGCGGCCAGTCGGCCGACTCCTGCGCCACGCGCTTGCTGGCGATCAGCGCCAGCGGGCCGTTGGCGGCCACGGCCTGCGCCAGTTCCAGGGCAGCGTCCAGCACCTGGCCAGGCTCGACCAGGCGGTTGACCAGGCCGTGGGCCTGGGCCCGCTCGGCGCTGAACATGTCGCCGGTGAGGATGCATTCCATGGCCACGTGGTAGGGCAGGCGCTTGGGCAGGCGCAGCAGCCCGCCGGCGGCGGCGGCCAGGCCGCGCTTGACCTCGGGCAGGCCGAACTTGGCCGTCTTGGCGGCAACGATCAGGTCGCAGGCCAGCACGGTTTCAAAGCCGCCGGCCAGGGCATAGCCCTCCACGGCGGCAATCAGCGGCTTGCGCGGCGGCTGTTGCGTGAGGCCCAGGAACCCCCGGCCCGGCAGGCTGGGGCGCTTGCCCTGCAGGAAGCCCTTGAGGTCCATGCCCGCGCAGAACGTGCCGCCCGCGCCGGTGATGACGCCCACCTGGAGCGCGGGGTTGCGGTCCAGCTCGTCCAGCGCCGCCGCCATGGCCTCGGCCATCTCCAGCGTGGCGGCGTTGCGCGCCTCGGGGTTGCTCAGCGTCATGACCAGCACGTTGCCGCGCACTTCAACCAGTACCGTGGATGCCATCACAAATTCCTTTCAGTGGTTCGCCGCGTTGCAGAGCTCGCGACCTATGAAACTGGCGCCACCCCGGCCAGGGCAGCCGAGCAAGGGCCGCCCCGCAGCGCCTCAGGGGGATGTCACCTGGGCTGCATCCGAATGGCCCCATCCAGGCGAATCGTCTCGCCGTTCAGCATGGGGTTCTCCAGGATGTGCAGCGCGGTCATCGCGTACTCGCTGGGGTGGCCCAGGCGTGCAGGGTTGGGCACCGATGCGCCCAGCGACTGGCGCACGTTCTCGGGCAGCTTGGCCAGGATGGGCGTGTCGAACAGGCCGGGGGCGATGGTGCACACGCGGATGAACTTGGAGGCCAGGTCGCGCGCGGCCACGATGGTCATGCCGATCACGCCGGCCTTGGACGATGCGTAGGGAATCTGGCCGATCTGTCCCTCGTAGCCCGCCACCGAGGCGGTGAGCACGCACACGCCGCGTTCGCCGTCGATCGGCTCGTTCTTGGCCATGGCGACGGCCGCCAGGCGCAGCGTGTTGAAGCTGCCGATCTGGTTCACGCGGATGATGTTGGTGTATTTTTCCAGCGAGCCGGGGCTGCCGTCCTTCTCGATCAGGCGCACCGGCCCGCCGATGCCGGCGCAATGCACCAGCGCGCGGAAGTTGCCGAACGCCTCGGCCGCGGCGACGGCCTGGGCCATCTGGTCGGCGTCGGATACGTCGGCCTTCACGTAGCGCAGGCGGCCGGCGTACTTTTGTTCCATTGCAGCGCCGCGCTCGTCGTTCAGGTCCACGGCCACCACGTTCAGGCCGCGCTCCAGCAGTGCGACGGCCGAGGCTTCACCCAGGCCCGAGACGCCGCCGGTGACGAGGGCGGTCATTCCTTGTGTTAGCTTCATATTTGTTTCCTTTTTGGGTTCTGGCGCTTATCCAGCAAGCGCAAGAAGCTATTGAATTGATAGTTACAGGCGTTCGATGATGGTGGCGTTGGCCATGCCGCCGGCCTCGCACATGGACTGCAGGCCGTAGCGCTGGCCGCTGTCTTCCAGGGCGTGCAGCATGGTGGTCATGAGGCGGATGCCCGAGGCGCCCAGCGGGTGGCCCAGGGCGATGGCGCCGCCGCGCGGGTTCAGGCGCTCGCCGTCGGCCTTCAGCTCTTTTTGCCAGGCCATGGGCACCGAGGCAAAGGCCTCGTTGATCTCGTAGTGCTGGATGTCGTCGAGCTTCATGCCGGCCTTGGCCAGCACGCGCTGCGTGGCGGGGATGGGGGCGGTGAGCATGTACAGCGGGTCGTCGCCCACCACGTCAAACGCCACGAAGCGCGCACGCGGGGTGAGGCCCAGCTGCAGCGCGCGCTCCTCGCTCATGATGAGCATGGCGCTGGCGCCGTCGGTCATCTGCGAGGCGTTGCCGGCCGTGGTGGCCCACTGGATCTGCGGGAAGCGCGCCGACAGCTCCTCGCTCTGGAACACGGCCTTGAGACCGGCCAGCTTTTCCACCGTGGTGCCGGGGCGGATGGTTTCGTCGGCCGTGGCGCGGCCGGCAGGCGTGTCGATGCCCACGATCTCACGGGCAAAACCACCGCCCGACTGCGCGCCATGGGCACGCTGGTGCGAGCGTGCGGCGTAGGCGTCCAGCTCGGTGCGGCTGAGGCCCCACTTGGCGGCCACCAGGTCGGCCGACACGCCCTGGCCCACCAGGCCGGGTGCGAAGCGTGCATCGAAGCGCGGACCGGTGGTGTTCTGCCCCATGCGCGAGCTGCCCATGGGCACGCGGCTCATCGACTCGACACCGCAGGCGATCACGATGTCCTGCGTGCCGGCCATGATGGCCTGCGCCGCAAAGTGCACGGCCTGCTGGCTGGAGCCGCACTTGCGGTCGATGGTGGTCGAGGGTACGTGCGCAGGCAGGCCGGCGGCCAGCCAGGCCAGGCGCCCGGGCGTGCCGGCCTGTTCGCCCGCCTGGCTGACGCAGCCGCAGATCACGTCGTCCACCTGGCCGGGGTCGATCTTGTTGCGGGCAACCAGCTGCTCCAGCACCTGGGAGAGCAGGTCCACGGGATGCAGCTGGGCCAGTGCGCCATCGGGCTTGGCCCGGGCCATGGGGCTGCGAATGGCATCGACGATGACGGGATTTTTCATGCTCACTCCATGTGTTTATGAGACTGATGATCCATTAAAAATGATTTTGTACGAGTTAGTTTGTGCTGAAGACCGTGTTTACCCGGTATGGATTGCCCATGCGTCCTGAAAAAATTCGTCCACAAATCATTTTTGTGAGACAGGCATTTCGCTTTTTGGTGGGTTTCTCCACCGCGATGGCCTGCCAAGGAACAACAGGTGACAGACATGCAGGATTTTTCTGCCGCCGGGCAGCCCCAAGGCAAAAAGGAGCCCCCTCGGGGGGCAGCGACCCGCGCAGCGGTGGAGCGTGGGGGCTTTTTCAGCCGCGCGGCGACGGCTCCCGAGCGGGTGGTACTGGTCATGGCCGAAACCGGTGCGCGCTACACCGCTGGCGAGGTGGCCCGCAGCGCCTTGCAGATGGCGCAGTGGCTCCATGCCCAGGGGCTGCAGGCAGGCGAGCGTTTCGCGGTGGTGCTGGAAAACCGTGTCGAAATCCTGGCCTTGGCCCTGGCGGCCCGGCAGGCGGGCCTGTATGCCGCCGTGCTCAGCACCCACCTGACGCCAGCCGAGGTGGCCTACATCGTGCAGGACTGCGGCGCGCGGCTGGTGGTGGTATCGCACAAGACCCTGCCCCAGCTCGCTGAACTGCAGGCCATCCATCCTCTGCCTTGCTGGACGGTGGACGAAGCCACGCCGCAGGCGCCTTCGCTGCCGGCCGCGCTGCAGGCCCTGCAAGGCCCGCCGGCAGACTTTGCCGACCGCCCGCTGGGCCGCGACCTGCTGTATTCCTCGGGTACCACGGGCCGGCCCAAGGGCGTGCTCAAGCCCCTGTGGCCCGCCGCGCTGCGCGGCCAGGCCGACCCCGAGGCGCTGGGAACCGCCCGCATCATGGGCATGGACGAGCACACCGTCTATCTGTCGCCCGCGCCGCTGTACCACGCCGCGCCGCTGCGCTACACACTGCGCGTGCTCGAACTCGGCGGGCAGGCCGTGGTCATGGAGCGTTTTGACGCCGAGACCGCGCTGGCGCTGATCGAGCGCTACCGCGTCACCCACAGCCAGTGGGTTCCCACCATGTTCGGCCGCATGCTCAAGCTGCCCGAAGAGGTGCGCCGGCGCTACGACCTGTCCAGCCACCGCGTGGCCATCCACGCGGCCGCGCCCTGTCCGGTGGATGTGAAGCGCGCCATGCTCGACTGGTGGGGCGACATCCTGATGGAGTACTACGCGGGCTCGGAGGGCTGCGGCACCACCATGATCAGCTCGGCCGAATGGCTGCAGCGCCCGGGCTCGGTGGGCCGGCCCACCACGGGCCAGCTGCACATCCTGGACGACGATGGGCGCGAGCTGCCCCCGGGCGAGATCGGCCAGGTGTATTTCTCGGGTGGCGGGCAGTTCAGCTACCTCAACGACCCCGAGAAGACCCGCCAGGCCATCAACGAGCGCGGCTGGATCACCTATGGCGACATCGGCCATGTGGATGCCGAGGGCTACCTTTACCTGAGCGACCGCCGGGCGGACCTGATCCTCTCGGGCGGCGTCAACCTCTACCCGCAGGAGATCGAGAACGCGCTGGCGCGCCACTGTGGTGTGCAGGAGGTGGCCGTGGTCGGCGTGCCCCACCCCGACTTTGGCGAGGTGCCGCTGGCAGCCGTGGTGCTGCGTCCGGGCGCCGAGGGCTCGCCCGCCACGGCCCGCGCCATCGCCGAGCAGGCCGCCGAGGTGCTGGCGCGCATGAAGCTGCCCCAGCGCGTGGTGTTTGTCGATGCCCTGCCGCGCCTGGAGACCGGCAAGCTGCTGCGCCGCAAGCTCAAGGAGCGCTTTCGCGACGAGCCGCAGGCGGGCTTTGCCCTGCGCTAGAGCCGAATTCGACCATTGTTTTTTACCCTGAGACCGCGACCATGCAAGACCTGATCCAGCGCACCGTTTACCGTGAAGACCATGAACAGTTCCGTGACGCCGTGCGCCACTTCTTCGACAAGGAAATCGTGCCGCACCTGGCCGAGTGGGAGCGCAACGGCATCGTGCCCAAGGAAGTGTGGCGCAAGGCCGGCCGCGAGGGGCTGCTCAACACCATGCTGCCCGAGCCCTACGGCAGCGGCGGCGACTTCGGCCACGCGGCGGTGCTGATCGAGGAAGTGGGCCGCACCAACGCCACGGCGCTGGGTTTCCCGCTGCACTCGGACATCGTTGCGCCCTACATCTACGCCTACGGCAACCAGGAGCAGCACGACCGCTGGCTGCCCAATATGGCCGCCGGTGAAATGATCGGTGCCATCGCCATGACCGAGCCCGGCGCGGGCAGCGACTTGAAGTCGGTGCGCACCACCGCCAAGCGCGAAGGCGACCACTACCTCATCAACGGCGCCAAGACCTTCATCACCAACGGCATCAATTCCGGGATCGTCATCGTGGTCTGCAAGACCGCGCCCGAGTTGGGCGCCAAGGGCGTGTCGCTGATCGTGGTCGAGGAAGGCGCGCCGGGCTTCAGCAAGGGCCGCAAGCTCGACAAAATCGGCCTGATGGGGCAGGACACCTCCGAGCTGTTCTTTGACAACGTCAAGGTGCCCGTGGGCAACCTGCTGGGCGAAGAGAACATGGGCTTCAAGTACCTGATGCAGGAGCTGGCCCAGGAGCGCCTGGTGGTGGCAGTGCGCGCGGCCAGCTGCATCGAGTCCTTCCTGCAGAAAACCATAGCCTACACGCGCGAGCGCAAGGCTTTCGGCCAGACCGTGTTCGAGTTCCAGAACACGCGCTTCAAGCTGGCCGAGGCCAAGGCCCAGGCCACCATGCTGCGCACCTTCGTGGACGAATGCATGAAGCTGCACATGCGGCGCTTGCTGACCCCCGAGCGCGCCGCCATGGTCAAGCTCAACGCCACGGCGCTGCAGAACAAGCTGCTCGACGAGTTCCTGCAGCTGCACGGCGGCTACGGCTACATGACCGAATACCAGGTGGGCCGCGCCTGGACCGACGCGCGCATCGGCCGCATCTACGGCGGCAGCGACGAGATCATGAAGGAAATCATCGCAAGAACACTTTGACCCCCCTGAGCCGCTTCGCGTCATCCCCCCGGGGGACGACGCCCTCACCGCGGGGCGGCCCTTGCTCGGCGTCCCGCCGACAGGTCGCGCCAGTTTTGACGGGCCGTCGGCAACACATCACGGAACTACACCAACCCAAGGAGACAACACCATGGCATTCACCCGGCGTAAGACCCTGACCCAATGGCTGCCCCTGATCGCGCTGGCCGCCACCTGCGGCGTAGGCGGCGTACAGGCGCAGGATCCGTACCCCAGCAAACCCATCCGCGTCGTCGTGCCTTACCCGGCCGGAGGCGGCACCGACACCATTGCCCGCCTGATCGGCGTGCAGCTCTCCCAGCGCTTGGGCCAGCCCGTGGTGGTGGAAAACAAGCCCGGCGCCAGCGGCATCCTGGGCAACGACATCGTGGCCAAGGCACCGGGCGACGGCTACACCGTGCTGATGGGCATCACCGCCGTGGTGCAGATCCCGGCGCTGTACAAGAAGGTGCCCTACAAGCTCGGTGACCTGGCGCCGGTGTCGCAGATCGCCAAGTCGGCCGACCTGCTGATGGTGCCGCGCAGCACGGGCGTGACCACGCTGCAGCAGTTCGTGGACAAGGCCAAGGCGGCGCCCGGCACGCTGAATTTCGGCAGCTACGGCAACGCCACCTCGTCACACATGAACGGCGAGCGCTTCAAGCAGAAGGCCGGCATCGACATCACCCACATCCCCTACCAGGGCTCGGGGCCGGAAGTGGCGGCACTGCTGGGCGGGCAGCTGACACTGGCCTTCGTCGATGCCACGGCGGCCTACCCGCACATCAAGTCGGACAAGGTCAACATCCTGGCCGTCACCGGCTCCCAGCGCCACCCCGCGCTGCCGCAGGTGCCTACCATGACCGAGTCCGGCTACCCCGGCCTGGAGGCCAATGGCTGGTTCGGCATGTTCGTGCCCGCTGCCACCCCCAAGGTCATCGTGGACAAGCTGGGTGCCGAGGTGGCGGCCATCGTCAAGTCGCCCGAGCTGCACAAGCGGCTGACCGACATGGGGCTGATTGCCGTGGGCTCGCTGCCCGATGAGTTCAAGCCCGTGGTGGAAAAAGACGCAGCCCACTGGAAGGCCGTCGCCGAGTCGGCCAAGATTTCCATGGACTGACGGCGCCACGCCGCTGCACTCATCACCCCCATAAAAACAGGAGACAAGACATGACACGTGGCACCCACCCCCCGTACTGCAACCGGCGCCAGCTGCTGGCCCTGGCGGCAGGCGCTGCAGCCTCAGGCCCGCTGGCCGTGCTGGCGCAGATACCAACCAGCTTCGCCACACGCCCGGTGCGGGTGGTGGTGCCATTTGCCGCAGGCGGCGCCACCGATGTCATCACGCGGGTGCTGGGCGAGCGCATGGCGCAGCGCTTCGGCCAGTCCGTGGTGGTGGACAACAAGCCCGGCGGGGGCGGCGTGATCGCCGGCGAAGCCGTTGCCAAGTCGGCACCCGACGGTTTGACGGCGCTGCTGGGCACCACCTCCACCATGCTGTCCAACCGGTACATCTTCAAGAAGATGCCGTTCGACCCGTTGACCGACATGACCCCGCTGGTGCGGGTTTGCCTGGCACCCATTGCGCTGGTGGTGACGGCCGACGTGCCCGCGCAGAACATGCAGGAATTCATGGCCTGGATCAAGGCCCACAAGGGCAAGCTGTCTTACGGTTCCTACGGCATTGGCTCGCACGGCCAACTGGCCTGCTCCACGCTCAGCGAGATGGCGGGCGCCGACATGGCGCATGTCGCGTACCGGGGCGAGGCGCCCATGGTTGCGGATCTGCTGGGCGGGCAGGTCAAGATCGGCATGGGCAGCCTGCTGTCGCTCAAGGCGCATATCGACAGCGGCAAGCTGCGCGCCCTGGCAGTGACCGGCCCGCGTCGCGTACCGCTGCTGCCCGATACGCCCACCTTTGCGGAAGCTGGCTTCAAGCAAGACGCACTGTCCATCGTCGGCTGGCTGGCCATCGCTGCGCCCAAGGGCCTGCCGGCAGACGTGGCGCGCCAGTGGGCCGAAGCCGCCAACAGCGCCGTGGCCAGCCGCGAAGGCATGGCGCGCATCATCGCCGCTGGCTTTATTCCCGTGGACGACGACACGCCCGCAAAGTTTGCCCAGGCGTGGGCACAAGAGGGTCCGATCTGGGGCCGTCTGCTACAGGCCGCAGGCGTGCAGCCTACCTGACCAGCGCCACCGCCCGCATCGCCTACGCCCCGGCAGGCTTGGACTGGCGGGGTACCAGCTTGAAGCTGCCGGTGGCCAGCGCCACCAGGGTGCCATCCTCGGCGCGCACCTCGCCGCGCGCAAAGCTGATGGAACGCCCGCGCCGCTCGCAGCGCGCGGTGGCGATCAAATCCCCGCTGCCCGCAGCAACATAGTGCAGCGTCAGGTCAATCGTGGCCACGCCATACGTGGCAGGGTCGTGTGCACGCGCGGAAGCGGCCAGGGTGCAGTCCAGCAGCGTGGCGATAGAGCCGCCATGCACCTCGCCGCGGCTGTTGGCCTGATCCGGCTGGAAGCCCATGCGCACCTGGGCCATGTCGTTGCCGATGCGCTCGCCGCGCAGCGCCATGGCGCGTGCCATGGCCATGGGCAGGCCGAAGAACATGTCGGGGGCTTCGCCGGCGAAGGGGTTCAGGGGAATGTCGGTAGTGATGGCAGACTGTTTTTGCATGAAGGGGATTGTGAGTTGTTCATGGCGCGCCCGCGCGGCACGGCCCAGGCGCGGGCAGCCGCGCAAGGGCCGCCCCGCCGCGCTGGCTGCGTCCCCCTGCCCGGCGAAGCCGAGAGCGGGGGGAAGCCGCGTAGCGGCTCAGGGGGGTGTCAATCCACTCTCGCGCCCGTGGACTTGACCACGGCGGCCCAGCGCGTGATCTCGCGCTCGATGTGCGCCTGCAGCGCCTCGGGCGTGGAGCCCACGGGCTCGTAGCCGCCGGCGGCCAGTTGCGCCTGCAGCGGGGGCTGGCGCAGCGCGGTGGCGATTTCGCGGCTCAGGCGCTGGGTGATCTCGGGCGGTGTGCCGGCCGGCGCGATCAGCGCGTACCAACCCGTCACGTCGAAGCCGGCAATGCCCTGCTCCTGCACCGTCGCCACCTCGGGCGCCAGCGCCGAGCGCTGCTGGCTGGTGACGGCCAGCGCGTGCATGCGGCCGCCGCGGATGTGCGGCATGGAGGTGGAGATGCTGTCGAATGTGAGGTCGATGTCGCCGGCCAGCATGGCGTTGACCACGCCGGCGCTGCCCTTGTACGGCACGTGCGTCATCTTGACCCCGGCGATGCTGCTGAAGTATTCGGCCGCGAGGTGCCCGGTGTTGCCGTTGCCGGCCGAGCCGAAGGTGAGCTTGCCCGGCGCGGCCTTGGCGGCCTGTATCAGCTCCTGGATGTTCCTGGCGGGCAGCTTGCCACTGGCCGCCACGACCATGGGCAGGTTGGCGACCAGAGACACGGGCGCGAAGTCCTTGCGCGTGTCGTAGGGCAGTTTCGGGTAGAGGCTGTCGTTGATGGCATGCGCGGCCAGCACCATGAGCACCGTGTAGCCGTCGGGCTTGGCGCGCGCCACATACTGCGAGGCCAGCGTGCCGCCGGCGCCCGGCTTGTATTCCAGTACCACCGTCTGCCCCAGCTGCTGCTGCAGCTGCACGGCCAGCGGCCGGCCCAGCAGGTCGGCGCTGCCGCCGGGCGGGTAGGGGATCACGAGCTGGATCGGCTTGGCGGGCCAGGCGTCCGCCGCATGGACAGCGGGGGCCAGCAGGGCGCTGGCGCCCAGGGCCAGGCTGGCAAGCAAGGCGCGGCGCAGCCGCGAGGAGTGGGGCAAGGACATGGCAGTCTCCTGGTCGGGGTGGGGGAAAATCAGTCGGCGACCGGGGTGGCCTGCAGGTACTGCTCGCGCAACTCACGTTTGAGCACCTTGCCGATCTCGCTGCGCGGCAGGCGCTCGGCCAGCCGCAGGTCGGCCACGCGCTGGGTCTTGCCCACGCGGGTGTTGAGCCATTCGCGCAGCTCCCCGGCGGCGGGCTGCATGCCGGGGCGCGCCACCACGTAGGCCACGGGGGTCTCGCCCCACTGCTCGGAAGGCACGCCGACCACGGCGCACTCGGCCACCTCAGGGTGCTGGCACAGCACGGCCTCGATGTCGCTCGGGTAGACGTTGAAGCCGCCCGTGATGATCATGTCCTTCTTGCGGTCGCCCAGCACGATGAAGCCGTCCGCGTCCAGCCGGCCCACGTCGCCGCTGCGGATGTAGCGCCGGCCCTCGGCGTCGAACCACTCGGCCTCGCGCGTCTTGCCCTCCAGGCGGTGGTAGCCGCTCATCATCCCGGCCGAGCGGCCCACGATCTCGCCTTGCTCGCCCGGCGGCAGCTCGCGCCCCTGCTCGTCGATGAAGCGGATGTCGGCGCCCTCGCCGGGGCGGCCCACGGTGTGCAGCTTGGTCGGGTGGTCATGGCAATGCAGCTCGCAGCGCACGCCGCCCTCGGTCATGCCGTAGTACTCGATGAGCCGACCCGGCCAGCGCCGCAGCACCTCGGCCTTGAGCACGGCGCTGAAGGGCGCGCTGGTGCAGAACTTGTGCTGCAGTCGGCTCAGGTCCGTGCCGTCGAAGGCCGGGCAGGCCATCAGCCGCTGGTACTGCACGGGCACCAGCATGGTGTGGGTGGCGCCGTGCTGCTGGGCCAGCGCCAGGTAGCGCGCGGCATCGAACTTGCGCATCAGCACCAGCGTGCCGCCCAGGGCCAGCGTGGGCAGGGCCGCCACCAGCGTGGTGTTGGAATACAGCGGTGTGGCGCACAGCGAGACGGCATCGGGCCCGTAGCCATTGATGACGGCGCGGCGCACATGGGCCCAGCGCATGGCCCAGGACTGCACGATGCCCTTGGGCACGCCCGTGGTGCCCGAGGAATAGATCACGTTGAACGGCCAGTCGGGAGCGGGCGCGATGGGCGCGGGCGCTGCATCGCCGGCGGCCAGCCATTGCAACCAGGGCTCGCCCGCTTCGTTCGCATCGTCCAGGGCCACGCAGCGCAGCGCGGCGCCAGCGTGCAGGGGCCATTGCGCGGCCACCTCGCGGTCGCGCAGCACCAGGCGCGCGCCGCAGTTGTCCAGCATGGCGCTCAGATGCTCGGCCGTGGCCGAGGGCGCGAGCGGCGCCACGGCCACGCCGGCACGCAGCGCACCCAGGTAGGCCTGCACATATTCGACCGAGGTGCCGGCGCAGATGGCCACCACGTCGCCGGGCTTCAGGCCGTCGCGCTGCAGGCTGCGGGCCACGCGGTGCATGCCGGCGCACAGGGCGGCGTAGTCCAGGCGCTGATCCTCCAGGACCAGGGCGGTGTGGCCGGGGCGGTGCGCGGCCTGGCGCTCTATCAGTTCGGGCAGCGAACCAAAGGGCTGGGCCAAAAGGTGTTCGATTTCTGCGTGCATGGTCATGGCTATTCGAGCGAGAGGCCGGCGGCCTTGACGATCTGTGCCCAGCTCTTGCGCTCCTGGGCGATGAAGGTGTCGTACTCGGCCGGCGTCTCGCCGCCGGGCACGCCGCCCAGATCGGCAAAGCGCTGGCGCACCTCGGGCGTCTGCATGACCTTGCGCGCCGACTGCTGCAGGCGCTCGACCAGCGCGTCGGGCGTGCCGGCCGGCGCCAGCAGGCCGAACCAGGCCGTGACCTGCATGGGCACACCGGCCTCGGTCATGGTGGGCACATCGGGCAGCTGCGCCGAGCGTGCGCCGCTGGTGATGGCCAGCGCGCGGAACTTGCCGGCCTTGATGTGCGGCATGGAACTCGGCAGGTTGTCGATCATGAAGTCCACCTGCTGGCCCAGCAGCGCCGTCACGGCCGGCGCCGCGCCGGGGAAGGGCACCAGGGTCACGTCGATGCCCGCCTTCTGGCGGAACATCTCGGAGGACATGTGCGGCGACTGGCCCACGCCCGAAGTGGACACATTCAGCCGGCGTGTTTTCGCCAGGCTGACCAGCTCCTTCACGCTGCGCACGGGCGAGTCGGCATGCACCACGAGGATGTTGGGCACCGAGATCACGTTGGTGATGCCGCGCAGGTCGCTTTCCTTGTAGCTGAGCTGCTTGTAGAGGCTGAAATTGATGGCAATGGGGCCGATGTTGCCCATCAGCAGCGTGTAGCCGTCGGGCTTGGCGCGCGCCACCTGCGCGGTGCCGATGCTGCCGCCGCCACCGCCCTTGTTCTCCACCACGATGGAGGTGCCCAGGTCCTTGCCCATCTTCTCGGCCAGCACGCGCGCCGCGATGTCGGTGGTGCCACCGGCTGCGGCCGGCACGACCATGGTGATGGGGCGTTCGGGCCAGTCGGCCCAGGCGGCCAGAGGCAGGGCGGCCAGGGCGGCCAGCATGCAGCGTCGAAAAATCATGGGGACTCCTTGGGGCGCGCCTGGGCCTCGGCGAGGTCTGTGGCGCAGGAGTCCAACGATAGCCATGCCCGCCGCGATCCGCACCTAGGGTTTGGGAGCGAATGGCTTTGCCATTGGCAAAGCCCCGCTTTCGCGCGCGCAAAGCAATGGCCCGGTGCGGGCAGAAAAAAAGGGCGGCCCGCAATGGGCCGCCCTTCCTGGCAAGCGCCGCAATCTTCAGGGGTACAGCCCGCGCATCTCGCGCGCATGCAGGATGCGTGTGCAGGCGACGATGAAGGTGGCGGTGCGCAGGCTCACCTTGTGCTCCTGCGCCACCTGCCAGATGCCGGCGAAGGCATCTTTCATGATGCGTACCAGGCGTGCGTTGATCTCGTCCTCGCTCCAGAAGAAGCTGGAAAAGTCCTGTACCCATTCGAAATAGCTCACCGTCACGCCGCCGGCGTTGGCGATCACGTCGGGCAGCACCAGCACGCCCTTGTCGTGGAGGATGTCGTCGGCCTCGGGGGTGGTGGGGCCGTTGGCGCCTTCGATCACCAGGCGCGCCTGGATCTTGCCGGCGTTGGTGGCGGTGATCTGGGTTTCCAGCGCCGCCGGGATCAGGATGTCGCAGTCCACGCCCCAGAATGCATCGTTGTCGAGCCGGTCCGCGCCGGCGAAGCCGCCCACGCCGCCGGTTTCCTTCACATGCGCCAGCAGGGCGGGTACGTCCAGGCCACCGTCGCGGTAGAGGCTGCCGGTATGGTCCTGCACGGCCACCACGCGCGCGCCGGCCTCGGCAAACAGCCTGGCGGCCGTGCCGCCCACGTTGCCAAACCCCTGCACGGCCAGCCGTGCGCCCTCGATCTTCAGGCCGATGTGGTGCGCCGCCTCCACGCCCACGGTGTACACGCCGCGGCCGGTGGCCTCATTGCGCCCTAGCGAGCCGCCCAGGTCCACGGGTTTGCCGGTGACCACGCCGGTGGCGGTTTCGCCGACGTTCATCGAATACGTGTCCATCATCCAGGCCATGATCTGGCCGTTGGTGTTCACGTCGGGCGCGGGAATGTCCTTGGACGGGCCGATGATGATGCCGATCTCGCTCGTGTAGCGGCGCGTGAGGCGTTCGAGCTCGCCCATCGAAAGTTTCCTGGGATCGACCCGGATGCCGCCCTTGGCGCCACCGTAGGGCACGTTCACCGCTGCGTTCTTGACCGACATCCAGGCCGACAGCGCCATCACCTCCGACAGGGTCACGTCCTGGTGGAAGCGCACGCCGCCCTTGCCCGGGCCGCGGCTGGTGTTGTGCTGCACGCGGTAGCCCTCGAAGTGGGCGATGGCGCCGTTGTCCATTTCAATCGGCACGTCCACGATCAGGATGCGCTTGGGGCGCTTGAGCGTCTCCACCCAGCGCGCCAGGCTGCCCAGGTAGGGGGTGACGCGGTCCACCTGCTGCAGGTAGTTGCCCCAGGGGCCGAGGTGGCTGGCGTCGAGGTACGACGGCAGGGTGTGTGCGGTGGCAATGCTGCCGGGCGTTCCGGTGGTATTCGACATGGCGGGTTCCTTGTGGGATCAGTTCAAGGGGATGAAGCTTATGCCTGCGGCGCCGGGCTGTCCAAGGCCGGTGCGTCACGGGGTTATGCGCCGTTTGCATAATGTTTCCCGTGTCCGGTGCTGTCTCTTTTGGCGCACTTCAAAGCAGCTGAAAACGCTTAACAGACGGTAAATACAGTCATAAATGGCATGAAAATCAGTCATTCCACCGTGAAATGCTCCAGCCCCGGGTCGCCCGGCGGATAGCGCAGGTCCAGGTTCTGCAGCACCTCGCGCAGCACGGTGGCGATCATCAGGTTGCGGTGCGTCTTGGAGTTGGCGGGCACGATGGTCCAGGGCGCCCAGGGGGTGTGCGTGGCCGCCAGCAGTGTTTCGTAGGCCTTCTGGTAGTCGGCCCACTGCTTGCGCACGGCGATGTCGCCCATGTCGAATTTCCAGTGCTTGGTGGGATCGTCCAGGCGCTCCTGCAGTCGCTCGCGCTGTTCCTCGAAGCCGATGTGCAGCATGAACTTCACAATGACCGTGCCGGTCTCGCTGAGCATGCGTTCGAAGTCGTTGATGTGGTCCAGGCGCTGGCGGTGCTGCGCGGGCGTGATCCAGTCGTTGACCACCGGCACCAGCACGTCTTCATAGTGGCTGCGGTTGAACACCGTCAGCTCGCCTGCGCCCGGCACCTGCTGGTGGATGCGCCACAGGTAGTCGTGGGCGCGCTCGGGCTCGGTGGGCGCCTTCCAGCCCACGGCGTGCACCCCCAGGGCGCTCATGCTGCCAAACACGCCGCGCACGGTGCCGTCCTTGCCTGAGGCGTCGGTGCCCTGCAGCAGCACCAGCAGCTTGTAGCGCCGGTCGGCATACAGCAGGTCTTGCAGCGTGTCGAGTTCGATCGCCAGAGCCTGCACGGCTTCCTTGGCCTGCGCCTTCTCGCTGTCCATGAATGGCGTGGCGTCAGGGTCGTAATCCTTCAGCGAGAGCGGTTTGGGGCCGTTGCCATTGGCCGGCTTGGGTTGCCAGGCGGCCCAGCGCTTGGCCAGGGCTTTGTCTTTGGTTTGAAAAGGGGAGTTGTTCATGGTTGTTTTTCTGAGGGGTGGGGCAGCCAGCTTGGCGCAATGCGCCGGGCCGGTCAATGCACGCTTTCAGCGCACAGAGGCATTGCTATGCAATGAATAGCTTCTGGCGCTTTCTGGATAAGCGCCACAGTCTTTTTGGACTGTCAATCAGGCCTGCGCACCCGATGCATCCTGCTGTGCGATCAGCTGCACAAAGCGCCGCGCGCCCAGGCCCAGCGGGCGCTCTTTGGACCAGACCACATCCACCCACAGCGCCACGCCGTTGCTGAGGTTTTCAAACGGCATCTCCACCAGCGAGCCGGCCGCGATGCGCGGCTGCACCAGCGCGCGTGGCTGCCAGCCCCAGCCCAGGCCCGCCTCGATCAGGCCCAGCGCAGCCAGGTGGCTGTCCGTGCGCCAGTGGTGGCGGGCAAACACGAAGCGCGGGTCGGTCTGCGCCAGGTCGCGGCTGGCCACCACGATCTGGCGCGTGGTGGTGAGGTGTTCCTCGCGCAGCTGGGCGCGCTCGGGCGTCTCGCCGCGGGCGGCTGCGGCCGCCCGCGCGGCGGCCAGCACCGGGTGCTGGCGCGCCATCACGGCCACCAGGGTTTCGCTGCCCACTTCCTGAAAACCCTCGCGCCCGTCGATGCTGGGGCGCTCGAACACCAGCGCAAGCTGCGCCCGCCCGCTGTGCAGCAGCGCCAGGGCATCCTCCTGCGGCGCGGCCAGCACCTCCACCTGCAGCAGCGGATATTGCTGCGCCAGCGCGGCCAGCGGCGCCGTCCAGCGCGCCGCCAGCAGCTCGGGGGCGATGGCCAGGGTAAGGCGCTCCTCCAGGCCCTGTGTGAGCGCCAGTGCCTGGGCATTGAGCTGGCGCAGCTGCGCGGCCAGTAGCCGCGCCTGCGGTTCCAGCGCCCGGGCCGCCGCTGTGGGGCGGGGCTCGCGCCCGCTGCGGTCGAACAGCTGCACATTCAGCTCGGCCTCCAGGTGGGCAATGGTCATGCTCACGGCCGAGGGCACCCGCGACAGCGCCCGCGCCGCCGCCGAAAACGAGCCCCGGTCGAGCACCGCCAGAAACACCTGCACGCTGTCGGAAGAAAAGGCCATGGCCTGCCAACCTGTCAATAAACCTGAAACAAGCTGACTTTATATATCAGCAATCCGCACATAAAGTGCCGCCATGACCGTGCATGACCCCGTGACCCTGTCCGTTTCCTCGTCCCCCGCCGCCCCCGGCCTGCAGGGCGTGCGCCGCCGCGTGCTGTATGTGACTTTGTACGAACTCATCGCCATTGCCGTGGCAACCTGGGGGCTGGCGGTGCTCACGGGCCAGAGCGCCGCGCATTCCGGCGTGGCATCGGTGGCCGCCTCGGCGGTGGCGGTGGTCTGGAACCTGCTGTTCAACTGGGCTTTCGAGCGCTGGGAATCGCGCCAGGCCGTGCGCGGGCGCAGCGTGCGCCGCCGCATCGCCCATGCCATCGGCTTCGAGGGCGGCCTGGTGTTCACGCTGGTGCCGCTGTTTGCCTGGTGGTTCAACGTGAGCCTGTGGCAGGCCTTCGTGATGGACCTGGCGCTCATCGTTTTCTTTCTTTGCTATACCTTTGTCTTCAACTGGGGGTTTGATCGGGTGTTTGGGCTGCCGGCGTCGGCGCAAGGCTCGGTGAATTCGCAGCACGTGGGCGCGTAACAGGCGCTATGTAAAAAAGAGCTGCCAGCGCTGGCAGCTCTTTTCACGTTGGCCCACGCAGGGGCGTGGCCGTTTACTTACGGCCGGCGAAGATGAAACCGGCGGTTTGCGATGGCAACAGCCCCATGGCGATCAGCGCTCCGCCCTCGTAATAGGCCACTCCGGAAGCGGTGGCACCGTCGCCCAGGGTGCAAGTCGCTCCTGTGAAGGTGATGCGCAGATCAAAGATGTTCTTGCCGCTGGCCCGGGGTGCGGCCGAGCCGCTGGCGCTGCACCCCAGCGATGGCGGAACGCTGATGGCACCCGCGGCGGAGATGGTGACCGCCATCGACTGCGCCCCAGCGCCCGTACCTACACCGGAACCGGCATAGGTGCCCGCCAGGGCTGCAAGAGAGGCGGGCTGGTCGTAGGCTGCCGAGTAGGCGCCCGTGAACGAGTTGCCGTCGGACAAACGCACATCGGTACGGGTCTTGGCCGTGTAGGTGCCGCTATAGGTCCCCGCTGCCACTGTTCCGTTGTAAAGATAGAAATCCCGACCTGAGCCAGTCAATGTGCCGCCTGATGAGGAAGTTTTGCCTTGCAACGCGCCGTAGAGAACGCCATTGCTGGTGTAGACACCCCAGGTGTCCCCGTTCTCCAGCACAGCCAAGGCAACATCAAAACCGGCGGCCGATTTGCCGGTCCAGAACCCCTCCATGCTGGTTACGGCTGGCGGCGGAGCAGGGGCGGATGCGTCGTCGCTGCCCCCGCCCCCGCAGGCGGCCAGGAGTGTGGCTGCAGCCAATACTGAATACCCTGCAAGTCGAAACTTCATTGTCATCGCTGCTCTCTTTTCTGCTTTGCGGGCAAGGCACTATGCCCCACCTCGTTACGCACTGTAACTTAATTAGTCTTAAATGGACTATTCCACTTCGGGGTAAAGCATGCAAGGGTGCCGATCACTGTCTATCACCCGCGTTACCAGGCCCTTCGGGAGGGGCTGGTTGCGTTGCGCAAGAAAGCCGGGCTTTCGCAGGTGCAGTTGGCCGAGCGGCTGGGGGTGGGGCAATCCTTCGTCTCCAAGATAGAACGCGGTGAAAGCTATGTGGACGTGATGCTCTTCGTCGATTGGTGCCAGGCCTGCGATACCCCCAGTGCAGGCCAGGAGTTGGACGCGCTGACGGGCCTGTGAATCGGTAGCGCCCGCGCTGCACCAAGCAGCGTTGCCGTAGCCCCCGGATTTTTGACGGTCACAGTGTCGTCAAGCTTTGGGCCGTCTGAAAACCTTCTTGTCTGTCACTGCCGGGGCTGCGGGGGGAGAGGGGCTCGTCCCGCTAGCCATCCAGAGAGATCCCTTCAAAGACTTTGAACCGTACCCGAGTCTTGCCACGCCAGCGCGGCACACCAGCCGCGCAGTGCGGCGCCGTGCAGTGGTGCGCAACGGTAGTGCGCCAGCCGCGCGGCCAGCGCTTCGCTCCATTCCACCAAGGGTTCGCGGGCGCATTTCAGGCGCGCCTCGTGCTGCGTCCAGGCGGTAGCAAAAGCTATTGAAATGGGGGCTTCTGGCGCCTGATTTGATCGCGTTGGAAGCCAATTGGGCCCCAGGAAAAGTGCAGCGGTGGCGGCGTCGGCCTGCACGGGCAGTGCTTGCACGTCCACACCCACGGGCGCGCCGTGGCAGGCCAGCAGGCTCAGGCCATCGGCGTGCGACAGGCTCAGGTGCAGGTCGGGCCGCGCGGGGGCCCGGGGGGGCTCGCCGCGCTGGTTGGTGAGGGTGGTGACGCCCAGCAGATCGGCCAGCGCTGTGCGGGCCAGGGCCCGCACCGTCTCGCGCGGGGCGCCGGGTGGCATGGGCAGGCCCCAGACGCGGGGCGCGCCGGGCGCTTGCCAGAGCGCGATGGCGCAGCGCGTGGGCGTCAGGCGGCGTGTTTCCATGGTGCGGCGGGGCTGCCATGCCACGTACTGTGTGCCGGCAGGCTCTCGCCCTTCATCACCAGCGTGAGCGGGCCCAGCTGCACGCCGTCGGCCAGCGTGGCGCTGTAGAGCACGGTGCAGCGCGGGCCGCAGGTCACTTTGGCACCGATCACCACGTCGTCGATCTTCATGACGCGGTCTTCAAACAAGTGCGTTTGCGGGCAGCACAGCGCGTTCAGTTCGCTGTGCGCGCCGATCTGCACGCAATCGAATTCCGTCATGTCGGTGGTGTCGATGTAGGCGCTGGTGGCAATGCGCGTGCCCAGCAGGTTGAGCGCCAGGGGCAGCCAGGGCGTGCCACGCAGGTAGCGCAGGAAGTTGGGGACGGCAATGCCTTCGTACATGTTGGTGGCTGCTTCCGAAAGCCACACGAACGGCGTCCACATGGGCGTGTTGCGCTTGCGGTAGCGCCCCAGCAACATCCACTTGAACAGTGCCACCGCCAAGAAGGTGCCCACGCCAAAGAGCAGTCCGGCAACCGCCAGTTCCAGCGCCAGTAGGTTCCACTGGCCCTCTTCCGCCAGCGGCATGGCGTCGAGCACGATGGCGTAGCCAGCGGCAATCACCAGCGCGTGGGGAGAGGCAATGCGCAGCGCCTCCACCGCGCCGCGTCCGGTCTTGCGCCAGCGGGAGGGGTGGAAGGTGAGGTGCTCCGGGTAGCCCTGCGTGCTTTCGCGCGCGGGCAGCAGCATGGGGGGGGAGCCCAGCCAGGTGTCTCCGCTGGCCATTTGTGCGCTGCGCGGCACGCCGCTCATCACGCCGATCAGCACGTTTTCAGGGATGGTGGTGCCGTCGGGCACATAGGCACCGTTGCCGATAAAGCTGCGGCGCGACACGGTGGTGGGCTGCACCGTCATCCAGCCGCCGTCAATGTGTTCGTCGCCCAGCATCACCGCGTCGGCAATAAAGCATTCATCGCCCAGCGTGAGCATGTCGGGCACCAGGCCCAAGGCGGTGGAGAGTTCGGTTTCCTTGCCCACCTTGGCGCCCAGCAGTCGGTACCAGGTGGCCGAATACACGGTGGCGTAAATGCCGTGCAGCACCGCAAGGCTGGACTCCTGAATCTGGTTCACTAGCCATTTGGCGAGGTAACGGTTGCTGTGCACTGGCCAGGTACCGGCCTTCATGCTGGGCAAAAAGGCCCAGCGGATGCCGGCAGAAATCAGTGCGGTGGCGGTGATGAGCACCACGGTGGCAGGCAGCGACAGGGCAAAGAACTTGATGAAGCGCAGCACAAAGGCGGTGGTGGCGTCAATGGTGCCCGTCTCCAGCAGGGGGCGCACGGAGATGGCGTCCACGTCCAGCCAGTCGATCAGCAAGAAAGTGGGGAAGACCGGAAAAAAGAAGACGACGGCGACAAACAGTGAGCCGAGCGCGAAGGCAGCCGACTCCCACGCCAGGCGCTGGCCGCTCACGGGTGGGCGTGGCGTTTGTTGGCCAACGTCGAACGCTCCCCGGTCACGCGCCGGGGAGCCGCTCCAGATACGTGCCGCAGGCACGGTGGTGCCGCTGGCCAGGGCCGACTGGCCATCGACATGGGCATAGTCCTCGATGCGCACATTGCCTTCCACCACCGAGTAAGAGCCGATGCAGGCGTTTGCGCCAATGTCAATGCTTCCGAGCAGCAGCCAGCCGCCTTCAACGCGGGCGTTCTCCAGGTTCACGGCGTTGCCGATGCTCGTACCCGCGCCAATCGACAGCAGTTCGGGTGCGCGCACGGTGAGCGCACCCAGGTTGACCTCCGGGCCAATCTTTGCGCCCAGAGCGCGCAGCCACGCCGCGTAGAGCGATGAGCCGTTGAGCATGTAAACGGGAATTCCCTCCAGCAGCCTGTCGGTCAGCCACCAGCGGTAGTAGGTCAGGCCCCACAGCGGATAGCGTCCGGGCTTGAGCCGCCCGGCAATCAGCCATTTGCCCGCCCAGGCCACCGCAAACTCGGCCAGCGTGGCCAGGACAAAAGCCAACAGCGACATGGCGATGGCAAGCGCAATCGAGTCGCTGGGATCGCCCGTGTAGAAGTGGTACATGAAGAAGGGCGCGAGCCACTGGGCCATCTTCAGCGTGATGAGCGGCGGCAGCGCCAGGGCTTGCGCGATGCCGCAGCGCCAGCGCCGCCATGGGCTGTGCGTGGTGAAGGGGCGCTCAGGTGTCGCGCCGGGGGCCGTCATGCCCATTTGCAGCGCCTGGGCGATGGCGCCGATGCGGCGGTGCTGGTAGATGTCGCGCACCGTGGCCTGGCCGAAGCGCGCGTCGGCGCGCAGCGCGGAGGTCAGGCGTGCCGCCAGCAGCGAATGACCGCCCAGGTCATTGAAAAAGTCCATGCCGCGGCGCACCGGTTGGCCAGGGAACAGTGTGGCGATGGCCGCGAACAGGGCTTCTTCGGCCGGGGTTTCCGGGGTGTCCCCGCCTTCGTCAGAAGCGGCGGCGGCCAGCGGCTGGGCCTTGAGGGCTTTGCGGTCGATCTTGCCGGAGGGCAGGCGCGGCATGGCCGGCAGCGCCTCGAAGCGCCCCGGCACCATGTAGGGTGGCAGTTTCTCGGCCAGACCGTGGCGCAGTGCCGATGGGGTGGGCGGCTCGCCCGAGGGCACGTAAAAAGCGACCAACTGGTCCAGGCCATCGTCGCGCCGCAGCAGCACCGCCGTGGTCCCGACGCCGGGCTGTTGTGCCAGCACCGCTTCGATTTCGCCCAGCTCCACGCGAAAGCCGCGAATCTTCACCTGGTCGTCGGCGCGGCCCAGGCATTGCATCTGGCCGTTTTCCACGCGCGCCAGGTCGCCCGTGCGGTACAGGCGCTGGTCATGCTCGCCCGTGGCCCAGGGATTGGGCAGGAATTTTTCGGCCGTCAGATCGGGGCGCCCCAGGTAGCCGGCGGCCACACCGGGGCCGGTGATGCACAGCTCCCCCGTCTCGCCAAACGGCAGGATCTTGAGCGGCGGCAGCTGGCCGTCCACCACGCTGTCCGGGTCGATCACCTCGATGACCATCAACCCGTAGTTGGGCAGCGCCTGGCCGATCGTCACGGGCTCGCCGCGTCGGAGTTCCGCCAGGCTCGCGGAAACCGTCGCTTCGGTGGGGCCGTAGGTGTTGAACACCTGTCGCCCCGGCGCAGCCCAGCGCTCGACCAGCGATTGCGGGCACATCTCGCCGCCCAGGTTGATGGTGCGCAGGCTGGCCACGTCGTGCGCAAACAGCGCCAGCAGCGTGGGCACGGCGTGCAGCACGGTGACGCCGTTGTCCCGGAGCGCACGCGGCAGCGCCTCGGGGTCGCTTGCAACCTCCCGGGGGGCGATCCACAGCGTGGCGCCCACCAGGTAGCTGATCCATATCTCCTCGAACGACATGTCGAACGCCACGGAGAAGCCCTGGTACACCAGGTCGCCTTCGCGGACCCCCAGGCGCGTGTTTTCGCTGCGCAGAAAGTGGCAAATGCTGCGCTGGGTGATGGCAATGCCCTTGGGCTTGCCGGTGGAGCCGCTGGTGTAGATCACGTACGCCGTGTGGCTGGGCCGCGCGCCCTCGCGGCGGCGCAGCGCAGTGCCATGCTGCAGCGCGGGCAGGGCTGCCAGCAGCGTTTGTTCCGTGTACGCCGGGCACGAAATGCCACCGTGCGCAGCAATGGCATGGCTCTGTTGCTCTGCAATCAATAGCGCAACAGCGCTGGCGTCTGCCAGGCAGGTGGCGATGCGCTCGGGCGGCGTATCGGCATCAAACGGCAGCCAGGCCGCACCCGTCTTGGCGATGGCCAGCTGCAGCACCAGCAATTCGATGCCGCGTGGCAGCCACAGGCCCACCATGTTGCCGGGCCGCACGCCCGCCTCGATCAGGCGGTGCGCGGCCATGTCGGCCAGCGTGTTCAGCTCGCCATAGGTGACCTGGCGCTCGCCAAAAATCAGCGCCATGGTGGACGGGGTGCGGGTGGCCGTGGCTTCAAAAACGTCTGCCAGGACTTCGTCGCGCAGCAGGTCCGGTTCTGCTGGTCCGCGCAGGATGGGGGCAATAGTCATTGGTGGTGATTGTGGCAAATGTCCATGCCTTGGTTGGTTTCGTAAAATCACGGGTTTGCGCTGGCAAGGAGCGTTGCAGCGGCCCGGGTCGCGAGGCTTGCCAGCGCGCTGCGATGCAACGACGCTCATCCCATTAGATCGTTAGTGATGAGCCACACCCATATGCCTCCCATTTCTCCCATGAAGCTGTCCGGCCTGGAGCCCGTCTCCATCGGCGAGGGCACGCTGTTCGTCAACATCGGCGAGCGTACCAACGTCACGGGCTCCAAGGCGTTTGCCCGCATGATCCTGAACGGCCAGTACGAAGAGGCCCTGGCCGTGGCGCGCCAGCAGGTGGAAAACGGCGCCCAGGTCATCGACATCAACATGGACGAGGCCATGCTCGACAGCAAGGCTGCCATGGTGCGCTTTCTGCAGCTGATCGCGTCCGAGCCCGACATCGCGCGCGTGCCCATCATGGTGGACAGCTCCAAGTGGGAGGTGATCGAGGCCGGGTTGCGCTGCATCCAGGGCAAGGGCATCGTGAACTCGATCAGCATGAAAGAGGGCGTGGAGAAGTTCAAGCACGAGGCGCGCCTTGTGAAGCGCTACGGCGCCGCTGCCGTGGTCATGGCCTTCGACGAGCAGGGCCAGGCCGACACCTATGCGCGCAAGATCGAGATCTGCGAGCGCGCCTACCGCATCCTGGTGGACGAAGTGGGCTTTGCGCCCGAAGACATCATCTTCGACCCCAACATCTTCGCCGTGGCCACCGGCATCGAAGAGCACAACAACTACGCGGTCGATTTCATCGAGGCCACGCGCTGGATCAAGCAGCACCTGCCCGGCGCCAAGGTGTCGGGTGGCGTGTCCAACGTGAGCTTCAGCTTCCGCGGCAACGACCCGGTGCGCGAAGCCATCCACACCGTGTTCCTGTACCACGCCATCAAGGCCGGCATGGACATGGGCATCGTCAACGCGGGCATGGTGGGCGTCTATGACGACCTGGAACCCACCCTGCGCGAGCGCGTGGAAGATGTGGTGCTCAACCGCCGCCCTGATGCCGGCGAACGCCTGGTCGAGATTGCCGAGACCGCCAAGAGCGGCGCCAAGGACGAGAGCAGGAAGCTCGAATGGCGCGGCACGCCCGAGCATCCGAAGACCGTGGGCGAGCGCCTGAGCCACGCGCTGGTGCATGGCATCACCGACTTCATCACCGAAGACACCGAAGAGGCCTACCAGCAGATCCTGGCCCGGGGCGGGCGCCCGCTGCATGTGATCGAAGGCCCGCTGATGGACGGCATGAACATCGTGGGCGACCTGTTCGGTGCCGGCAAGATGTTCCTGCCCCAGGTGGTGAAAAGCGCCCGCGTGATGAAGCTCGCGGTAGCCCACCTCATCCCCTACATCGAGGAAGAAAAGCGCCAGGATGAACTGGCCGGGCGCGACGTGCGCAGCAAGGGCAAGATCGTCATCGCCACGGTGAAGGGCGATGTGCACGACATCGGCAAGAACATCGTCACCGTGGTCCTGCAGTGCAACAACTTCGAGGTGGTGAACATGGGCGTGATGGTGCCCTGCCACGAGATCCTGGCGCGCGCCAAGGTCGAGGGCGCGGACATCGTGGGCCTGTCGGGCCTGATCACGCCCAGCCTCGAAGAAATGCAGTACGTGGCTGGCGAGATGCAGAAGGACGAGCATTTCCGCATCAAGAAAATCCCGCTGCTGATCGGCGGCGCTACCTGTTCGCGCGTGCACACGGCCGTCAAGATCGCGCCGCACTACGAGGGCCCCGTGGTCTATGTGCCCGACGCCTCGCGCAGCGTGAGCGTGGCGCAAAGCCTGCTCGGTGACGGCGTCGAGAGCTATGTGCAGGAAGTCAACGCCGACTACGACAAGGTGCGCACCCAGCACGCCAACAAGAAGCAGGTGCCGCTGTGGCCCCTGGCCAAGGCCCGCGCCAACAAGACGCCCATGGCCTGGCAGGCCTGGCAGCCCGCCGTGCCGCGTGCCCTGGGCCGCCGGGTGTTCCAGAACTTCGACCTGGCCGAACTGGCGAAATACATCGACTGGGGCCCGTTCTTCCAGACCTGGGACCTGGCCGGCCCGTACCCCGCCATCCTGACCGACGAGGTGGTGGGCGTGGAGGCCACGCGCGTGTTTGCCGACGGCCAGGCCATGCTCAAGAAGATCATCGAAGGCCGCTGGCTCACCGCCAGTGGCGTGATGGCCCTGCTGCCCGCCAACAGCGTGAACGATGACGACATCGAGTTCTACACCGACGACACCCGCACCGAAGTCGCCATGACCTGGTACGGCCTGCGCCAGCAGACCGAAAAGCATGTGATCGACGGTGTGACCCGGCCCAGCCGCTGCCTGGCCGACTTCGTGGCGCCCAAGAGCAGCGGCATTGCCGACTATGCGGGCCTGTTCGCGGTGACGGCGGGCCTGGGAATCGAGAAGAAGGAAAAGGCCTTCATCGACGCGCTGGACGACTACTCGGCCATCCTGTTCAAGAGCCTGGCCGACCGCCTGGCCGAGGCCTTTGCCGAATGCCTGCACCAGCGCGTGCGCACCGACCTGTGGGGCTATGCCAGCGATGAGGCGCTGAGCAACGAGGACATGATTGCCGAGAAGTACCACGGCATCCGCCCCGCACCCGGTTACCCCGCCTGCCCCGACCACAGCGCCAAGACCGATCTGTTCCGCGTGCTCAACGCCGAAGAGATCGGCATGACCCTGACCGAAAGCCTGGCCATGATGCCCGCCGCCAGCGTGAGCGGCTTCTACATCGGCCACCCCGATGCCGTGTACTTCAACGTGGGCAAGATCGGCGAAGACCAGCTGCACGACATGGCCGAGCGCCGGGGCATGGACGAGGCGGCGCTGGCAAGGCTGCTGGCCCCGAATTTGTGATGCGATGAAATAACGAGCTGCTGGCGTTTTTGCATCAAACGTTCACTGCCAAAGGGCCCTGAAATCAGCAAGGCCCCACATGGGGGCCCTGTGTTTGTCTGCGGGGTACCGGTTGGCTGCGCATGCCGGCAACGAAGAAAGCGCGGCGGCCGACACCCGGTGTGTCTTGCCAGCGTGGGTGCAGCCAATCTCCGTCAGGCCTGCGCAGCCGGGAGCGCAGCGGCGGCGCCTGGCGCCATCTCCAACTGCATCATCACCATGTTGACCAGGGTGCTCACCGAGGGGCGCCCCGTCTCGATCACGTAGTGCGCGGTTTCGCGGTACAGGGGGTCGCGCTGGGCATGGAGTTCGCGCAACTTCTCCAGGGGGTTGCCGCCCTGCAGCAGCGGGCGTGTCTTGTCGTGCTTGACGCGCTTGTAGATTTCTTCGGGCGATGCGCGCAAATACAGCACGTTGCCAAACTGGCGCAGCACCTCGCGGTTTTCGGGGCGCAGCACGGCGCCGCCGCCGGTGGATAGCACCAGGCCGCCGGGCTGCTGCGCCACCTCGGCCAGCAGCTGCGATTCGAGGTCGCGAAATCGCGCTTCGCCCTCCACCTCGAAGAAGTGGCGGATGGTGGTGCCGATGGTCCGCTCCAGTCGGTGGTCCAGGTCGATGAAGGGCACCCCGGCCCGGTGGGCCAGCTGCCGGCCGACGGTGGATTTGCCCGAGCCGGGCATGCCGACCAGTGCGCAGCGAATCTGCATAAATGGTGTCCTGTCTTCTTGCCTGTCCAAAGGCAGGCCGAGTGTAAGGCTGTGGGAGCCGGACTACCCGGATTGCACCGTTTGTCCGATGGGCAAGCGGGCAGCGCCTGGGTAACCTTGCCGGCATGAATGGCCTGAACCCTTGCCGGCCCGCACTGGCGGCGCTGCGGTTGTCTGCCGGCCGTGCGCGCGCCTGTGAAGAGGCGCTGGGTTCCCCCGCGCGGCAATGAGAAATTGCTGAAGGCTCTTACCCCCGCTTACAGGGCTGGCATCCATTCCTGCCGGTGCAGTGTGTAACTTCAGGGCAGACCTGCGAGCGCTGTCGCAGAGGCTGTATTCGATCTGTTGAGAAAGGCAAAAACATGCAACCCACCACTTCCGCTGCTCCCCAGGCCCCTTTGGCCGCAACCCCCGGTGGCGTACCCCTGAAATGGCTGTGGGCCGCCATTGTCGCCCTGGGCCTGTGTGTGCTGGCGCTGGGCGCAACGCTGGTGGCGCAGCAGCGCCCGGACGCGGTGGCCGAAGGCGCGGCCAGGGTGGCGCCTGCGACGCGCACGCCAGACAACGAGATCATTGAGGAAAAAAGACCTGTAGCGCTGGACCAGAAAGCGCCAATAGCTCCTGCATATGTAGCAAATCAGGTGCCTGCAGCACCCATCGGGCAACGCGCCGCGGCCCGAGTCCACCCGCAGGCGCCCCAGCCCGCGCGGTATGGCGAAACCCCTGCGCGCCAGGAAGTCGCCCTGGCCCCGGTGTGCACGGTGTGCGGTCGCATCGAATCCGTGCAGGCGGTGCAGCAGGCCGCTCCCGCCACGGGCCTGGGCGCGGTCGCCGGCGGTGTGCTGGGCGGCGTGCTGGGCAACCAGGTGGGCAAGGGCTCCGGCCGCACGGCCGCCACGGTGCTGGGCGCCGTGGGCGGTGGCTACGTGGGCCACACGGTAGAGCAGCGCACGCGCACCCAGACGGTGTACGAGGTGCGCGTGCGCATGGACGATGGCTCGGTGCGACGCTTCACCCGCTCGCAGCCCGTGCCCGAAGGCGCGCCGGTGCGCTTGCAAGGCAATGGGTTCGAGCTGGTCTAAGAGCCTGTTCACGATCTCGCAGGGGATCGCGTTGGAGCGCAATCGGGATGAGTGGATGCTTCGGGTGCGCCGCATGGGCTCGTGCCCATGCAAGCGGCCGGGGCGTCCAAGCGCCCGATTTCGCTCCAACCCTTCGGGCAGCGGTCTTCGCGGGCGGTCTGCGGCGTTGCGGCGCTTGTGGATAGCCGGGCTATCCACTGCACACCGCGCCTTGCATCCCATCGCGCAAAGACCGCTGCGCGACCCCTGGGAGATCGCGAACAGGCTCTAAAGCCTGACGGTGCGTTGGGCACCAGACCAGCGCTGCCTGCCGACTTGCAGCGGGCTTATTTCTCGACGAAGGCGCGCTCGATCACGAAGTCGCCGGGCTTGGTGGTGTTGCCTTCCTCGAAATCGCGGTGCTCCAGGATGTGCTTGAGCGAGGCCAGCATTTCGGGGCTGCCGCACAGCATCACGCGGTCTTCCAGCGGGTTCAGCGCCGGGATGCCGAGGTCGGTGAACAGCTTGCCGCTTTCGATCAGATCGTTGATGCGGCCCTGGTTGCGAAACGGCTCGCGCGTCACCGTGGGGTAGTACTTGAGCTGCTTGCTCACCAGCTCGCCCAGGAACTCGTGCTGGGGCAGCTCCTGGGTGATGTAGTCGTGGTAGGCCAGCTCGGCCACCTGGCGCACGCCGTGCACCAGGACCACCTCTTCGAACTTCTCATAGGTTTCCGGGTCGCGGATCACGCTCATGAACGGCGCCAGGCCCGTGCCGGTGGACAGCATGTACAGGCGCTTGGCCGGCAGCAGGTAGTCGATCAGCAGGGTGCCGGTGGGCTTCTTGCCGACCACGATGGTGTCGCCCACCTGGATGTGCTGCAGGCGCGAGGTCAGCGGGCCGTCGGGCACCTTGATGCTCAGGAACTCCAGGTGCTCTTCGTAGTTGGCGCTGACGATGCTGTAGGCACGCAGCAGCGGCTTGTCGTTCACCTTCAGGCCGATCATGGTGAAGTGCCCGTTGGAAAAGCGCAGCGCCGGGTCGCGGGTGGTGGTGAAGCTGAAAAGCCGGTCGGTCCAGTGGTGAACGGTCAGAACGCGTTCTTCGAGAAATGCACTCATGGTTTTCTTGCAGGAATGAAAAAACAAGGCCCCGACGGGGGGCGGTCTCAGCCTGTCAGGGCGGTGGCGGTGCTGGCGTGGCGAGGCCTGGCGGGCACCCCGGACTGGCGGGCAAACCCGTGCATTGTCCGGCAAATGGGATGGGCGGTACATTTTGAGTCTTCGACCGTCATGATGTTGGACAAAGGAACCCCCATGCGCAGCTTCTCCGTCGCCCGTCGGGCCCTGTTGGTGGCCGGGCTGGCATGTACCGCCGGTGCGGTGCATGCGCAGGGCGCGATCCGGATCGGTGAAATCAACAGCTACAAGGCCCAGCCCGCCTTCCTGGCCCCTTACAAGAAGGGGATGGAGCTGGCCGTGGCCGAGATCAACGGCGCCGGCGGCATCCAGGGCCGCAAGCTGGAGCTGGTGGTGCGCGACGACAACGGCAACCCCGGCGACGCCGTGCGGGCCGCCGACGAGCTGCTGGCGCGCGAAAAGGTGGATCTGCTCATGGGCAGCTTCCTGTCGCATGTGGGGCTGGCCCTGACCGACTTTGCGCGGCAGAAAAAGGTTTTCTTCCTGGCGGCCGAGCCGCTGACCGACAAGATCGTCTGGGAAAACGGCAACCGCTACACCTTCCGCCTGCGCGCTTCCACCTACATGCAGGTGGCCATGCTCGTGCCCGAGGCCGCGGCGCTGAAGAAAAAGCGCTGGGCCATCGTCTATCCCAACTATGAATACGGCCAGTCGGCGGCGGCCACCTTCAAGAAGCTGCTCAAGGCCGCCCAGCCCGACGTGGAGTTTGTCGCCGAGCAGGCGCCGCCCCTGGGCAAGGTGGACGCCGGCAGCGTGGTGCAGGCCCTGGCCGATGCCAGGCCCGACGCCATCTTCAACGTGCTGTTCGCCGCCGACCTGGCCCGGCTGGTGCGCGAGGGCAACACCCGCGGCCTGTTCAAGGGGCGCGAGGTGGTGAGCCTGCTGACCGGCGAGCCTGAATACCTGGACCCGCTCAAGGGCGAGGCCCCGGTGGGCTGGGTCGTTACCGGCTATCCCTGGTATGCCATCCAGACCGTCGAGCACCAGGCATTTCTGAAAGCCTACAAGGAGCGCTTCAACGACCACCCCCGCCTGGGCTCGGTGGTGGGCTACACGGCCATCCAGTCGCTGGCCGCGGGCTTGCGCAAGGCCGGCGGCAGCGATACGGAAAAGCTGATCGCCGCCTTCAAGGGGCTGGAGGTGGCGTCGCCGTTCGGCACCATCCGCTACCGGCCCGAAGACCACCAGTCCACCATGGGCACCTTCGTGGGCCGTACGCGCCTGCAAAATGGCGCGGGCGTGATGGCGGATTTCCGCTACCTCGACGGTGCGCGCTTTCAGCCATCGGCCGACGAGGTCCGGAAACTGCGCGCAGCCAACTGACATGCACCAGGCCACGCACCTGCACCGCCCGGGTTTGTGCGCATGAGTTTTTCCGGCCTGCTGGTGCAGTTGCTCAACGGGCTGGCCTCGGCCTCGTCGCTGTTTCTGGTGGCGGCGGGGCTGTCGCTGATCTTCGGGGTCATGCGCATCGTCAACTTCGCCCACGGTTCGTTCTTCATGCTGGGCATCTACCTGGCCTATTCGCTGGTGGAACGCCTGGGCGCCATGATCGGTTTCTGGCCGGCCCTGCTGCTGGCCCCGCTGGCCACGGCGGCCCTGGGGGCGCTGGTGGAGGTGGTGCTGCTGCGCCGCATCTACCGCGCGCCCGAGCTGTTTCAGCTGCTGGCCACCTTCGCGCTGGTGCTGGTGATCAAGGATGCCGTGCTGTGGGCCTGGGGCCCGGAAGAGCTTTTCGGGCCGCGTGCCCCAGGGCTGGAGGGGGCGGTGGACATTCTCGGGCGGCAGTTTCCGACCTACGACCTGTTCCTGATGGCCGTGGGTCCGCTGGTGCTGGGCCTGCTGTGGCTGGGCCTGCACCGCACGCGCTGGGGCACGCTGGTGCGCGCGGCCACGCAGGACCGCGGCATGGTGGGCGCCCTGGGCGTCAACCAGGCCTGGCTGTTCACGGGGGTGTTTGCGCTGGGTGCCTTGCTGGCGGGCCTGGCCGGTGCGCTGCAGCTGCCACGCGAGCCCGCCCAGCTCGACATGGACCTGAACACCATCGGCGCGGCCTTCGTGGTCGTGGTGGTCGGCGGCATGGGCTCGATCCCCGGCGCATTCGTGGCGGCGCTGCTGATTGCAGAGCTCAAGGCGGTGTGCGTGTGGGCCGGGCTGGTGGAGGTGGGGGGCATCAGCCTGTCGCTGTCCAAGATGACGCTGGTGGTGGAGTTCCTGGTCATGGCCGTGGTGCTGGTGTGGCGGCCCTGGGGTCTGCTGGGGCGGCCGCAGCCGCTGGTGCGCGCGGCGGGCATGGCCGAGGCGCCGCTGCACCCTGCCAGCCGGGGTGTGCAATGGGCTGGCTGGGCCCTTCTGGCCGCGCTGGCCATGGTGCCGCTGCTGGCGGGTGCCTGGCCCTATGCGCCGGTGCTGCTGGTGGACCTGCTGGTGGCGGTGCTCTTTGCCTCCAGCCTGCATTTCCTCATGGGGCCGGCGGGCATGCACTCGTTCGGCCATGCCGCCTACTTCGGGCTGGGGGCCTATGCGGCGGCGCTGCTGGTGCAATCGGCCGCGGTGCCCATGGAGCTGGCCCTGCTGCTGGCACCGCTGGCGGCGGGCATGGGGGCGCTGGTGTATGGCTGGTTCTGTGTGCGGCTGTCGGGCGTTTACCTCACCATGCTCACGCTGGCGTTCGCGCAGATCACCTGGGCGTTGTGCTACCAGTGGGATGCGGTCACCGGCGGCAGCAACGGCCTGGCCGGTGTGTGGCCCGCACCCTGGCTGGCCAGCCAGCAGGCCTATTACCTGCTGACGCTGGCCTTGGTGGCAGCGGGTGTGCTGCTGCTGCGGCGCGTGCTGCTGGCGCCGTTTGGCTATGCGTTGCGCGCGGTGCGCGACTCGGCCCTGCGGGCGGACGCCATCGGCATGGATGGGCGGCGCCTGCAGTGGGCGGCGTTTGTGCTGGCCGGCGTGCTGGCCGGCCTGGCCGGGGCCTTGTATGTGTTTTCCAAGGGCAGCATTTCGCCCGAAAGCCTGTCGGTGGGCAAGTCGGTGGACGGCCTGGTGATGGTGTTGCTGGGCGGCGTGCAGACGCTGGCGGGCCCCTGGGTGGGCGCGGCCACCTTCACCTGGCTGCACGACACCGTGGCGCGCAACACCGATTACTGGCGCGCCGTGCTGGGCGGCACCATGCTGGCGCTGGTGCTGCTGTTCCCGCAGGGGCTGGCGGGCTTTGCCCGGCAGCTGGCCCTGCGCTGGCAGGCCCGCCGCAGGAGCGCGCCATGAGCCCATCGCCCCCGCTGCTGCAGGTGACCGGCCTGTGCAAGGCCTTTGGCGGCGTGCACGCGGTCGATGGTGTGGATTTCACGCTGGCGCCGGGTGAGATGCTGGCGCTGATCGGCCCCAACGGCGCGGGCAAGTCCACCACCTTCAACATGGTGGGCGGCCAGCTGCGGCCCGATGCGGGCAGCATCCGGCTGGCGGGCGTGGACATTGCCGGCCTGCCGCCGCGCGCCATCTGGCGCCAGGGCGTGGGCCGCACCTTCCAGATCGCCGAAACCTTTGCCTCGCTCACCGTGCTGGAAAACGTGCAGATGGCCCTGCTGTCGGCCGACCGGCGCCTGTTCTCGTTCTGGACCCGCGCGCAGGACCACCGGCGTGACGATGCACTGGCCCTGCTGGCGCAGGTGGGCATGCTGGCCCAGGCCCCGCGCCCCTGCAGCACGCTGGCCTATGGCGACGTCAAGCGGGTGGAGCTGGCCATGGCGCTGGCCCATGCGCCCCGGCTGCTGCTGATGGACGAACCCACGGCCGGCATGGGGCCGGCCGAGCGTCTGGCGCTGATGGCGCTCACGCAGCAACTCGCGCGCGAGCGCGCCATGGGCGTGTTGTTCACCGAGCACAGCATGGATGTGGTGTTTGCCCACGCCGACCGCGTGATGGTGCTGGCGCGCGGGCGCCTGCTGGCCGAGGGCTCCCCGCAGGCCATTCGCGACAACGCCCGGGTGCAGGAGGTGTACCTGGGCAGCGGCAGCATGTTCGGCCAGGCAGCGGCGGCCGGGAGCCCGGCGTGACGGCCGCTGTGCTCTCGCCCTTGCTGGAGGTGCAGGGCCTTTCCGCCTGGTATGGCGCCGCGCAGGTGCTGTTTGGCGTGGACCTGCAGGTAGCGCGCGGCGAGGTCGTGGCGCTGATGGGGCGCAACGGCGCCGGTAAGTCCACCACGCTCAAGGCCATCGTGGGGCTGGAGGTGCGCCGGCACGTTCAACCTGGTGGCCAGCTGCGCTTTCTGGGGCGCGACATCGCGCGCAGCGCGCCCTACCAGGTGGCGCGCATGGGCCTCGGCTATGTGCCCGAAGACCGGCGCATCTTCACCGACCTGAGCGTGCTCGACAACCTGGAGGTGGGGCGCCAGGGCGCGCGCCACTGGCCCGACGGCAGCGCCGCGCCGCACTGGACGCCCGAGCGCCTGTTTGCGCTGTTTCCCAACCTGGGCGAAATGCCCCACCGGCCCGGCGGGCGCATGAGCGGCGGCGAGCAGCAGATGCTCACCGTGGCGCGCACCCTCATGGGCCAGCCGCTGCTGGTGCTGCTCGATGAGCCGTCCGAAGGCGTGGCGCCGCTGATCGTCGAGCAGATGGCCCGCACCATCCGCCAGCTCAAGGCCCAGGGCGTGAGCGTGCTGCTGTCCGAGCAGAACCTGCACTTTGCCGAAGCGGTGGCCGACCGCGCCTATGTGCTGGAAAAGGGCCAGATCCGCCACCACAGCAGCATGGCGGCGCTGGTAGCCGACCCGGCGGTGCGGCGGCAGTATCTGGGTGTGTGAGTTGTCATAGCAATGCAGTGAGGGTGTTGCTGCAAGGAATCAGCCCGCGGGCCCGCGCAGCACGCGCCGGTATTGCACGGCCTCGGCCACATGCGCCGCCTGGGTGCTGGCGGTGCCCGCCAGGTCGGCAATGGTGCGCGCCACCTTCAGCGTGCGGTGCGTGCTGCGGGCCGACCAGCCCAGGCGCGCCGCAGCGGTCTGCAGAAACTGCGTGGCGGCGGGCTCCAGTGCGGTGTGGGTGTCGATTTCCTGACCCTGCAGCGCCTGGTTGGTTTTGCCCTGGCGGGTGATGGCGGCCTGGCGGGCGCGGACCACGCGCTCGCGCACGGCGGCGCTGGCCTCACCCGGCGGCGCGTCCAGCAGGTCGCTGGCGGGCAGGGCGGGCACCTCCACATGCAGGTCGATGCGGTCGAGCAGCGGGCCGCTGAGCTTGCCCTGGTAGCGTGCCACCTGGTCGGGTGTGCAGCGGCAGGCGCGCTGCGCCGACCCCAGAAAACCGCAGGGGCACGGGTTCATGGCCGCCACCAATTGGAAGCTGGCCGGAAATTCTGCGCGCCGTGCCGCCCGTGCAATGGTGACGCGCCCGGTTTCCAGCGGCTCGCGCAGGGCCTCCAGGGCGGCGCGGGGAAATTCCGGCATCTCATCCAGAAACAGCACCCCATGGTGGGCCAGCGATATTTCTCCGGGCTGCGGCGGCGAACCCCTGTCGATTACAATAATTTATGAGACTTATTCTGTGCGTTTCCCTAAAGCTGACGCCTTGATACACTATTGGCTGATGAGACTGGCTACACAATTTTCTATGACTGATCGCGAAATTACAATAATTGATGTGACTGAATCAGAAAAGGGTGTGCGCAAGATTCCGAGGAGCTATCGCTCCGTGACGGGGCGAGCCCAAGCATCGGGCGAAACCGTGCCGTATGAAAGCACTCTTGAGCGCGACTTCGCCTACTTGGCAGACTTTGATAGCGAGGTCGACACGATCATCAGCCAGCCGTTGTGCATTCGGTATCGAGTTGGTAACGGTCGGCTGCGCCGGTACACAGTTGACTTTCTTCTGAAATTCCGTTCTGAGGACGGGCGCGGAAGGCGCCGTCCGGGGTTGTATGAGATCAAGTACCGTGAAGAGTTGAGGGATCGCTGGAGTGAACTGGAGTTTGGGTTCAGGGCAGCGAGGCAGTTGTGTCGCTCCCGAGGTTGGAGCTTCCGGGTCGTGACTGAGCGACAGATTCGAGGCCCCTACCTCGATAACGTCACTTTTCTTCGTGGCTTTCGCACCTACGACGACAAAGCCGGCTTGGGCCTTCGATTGCTGGAAACGCTGGAGGAGCTGCAGGTCACGACTCCAGGAGTTCTGCTCGCAGCTGCATTCCAGGACTTTGAGAACCGCGCAATGGCTGTGGGGGTGATGTGGCGTCTCCTCACCATGGGATACATAGGTGTCAACCTAGCTTTTCCGCTCAACATGGCGTCAGAAATCTGGTTCGAGGAGGTACTCATAGATGACTCAGATACCAACTGAGACCGTCACAGCATTCGATGTGAGACCCGGTGCCGCGGTTGCCTACAAAAACGAGTTGCATCGTGTATGCGCCGTGCTGTCACTCGATCGGGTGATCGTTCAGCACGCGCAGAATGGTCGTACAGAAAGTGTCCTGCTGGACCATTTGAGACATCCCAACACTGTTCTCGAGTCTTCAGCCGCGAAGGCTGAGCCGCTGCCGGCGCTCGCTGCATTCTCCAAAGCAGAGCAGGACTTGGCAAAAAAGCGCTTGGAGCAGCTTAACGAGCTGATAGGCAAGGACTCGCGAACGCGCGATGACGTGGCACGCGTCGCTGCGACGATGGCTCTGAGCATCGCCTCGGTCTATCGGCTCATCAAAGACTACGAACATGCGGGCTCCCTTGTAGGGCTTATCCCAGGGCAACGAGGTCCGAAGGGCCCGCGCCTACCCGAGCGGGTAGAAGAGATGATCCGAGACATCATCAACGAGTTCTATCTTCAGGACCAGAAGCTCAAAGTAGTGGATGTGTTTCAGGAGCTTGATGAGAGATGCAAGGCTGAAAAGATCAAGCTGCCGCATATAAATTCAGTGCGGAACCGGATCAAAAAGATACCGGCTAAAGAGGTTCACAGAGCAAGAGGTTTCTCGCAGGAGGCCGACAAGTTCACGCCCACGCCCGGCGAGTTTCCCCCCACCAGGAATGTTCTCGGTGTCGTGCAGATCGACCATGTCCATTTGGACATGACTGTCGTCTATTCGGATACGCGTGAACCCTGGGGACGACCCTGGCTGACGCTGGTCATCGACGTCTATACCCGCATGATCGTGGGCTTCTACTTGAGCATGTCGACGCCCAACTCGACGTCAGCCGGCATGGCGCTTGCGATGGGCATGTTGTCCAAAAAGGATTACCTTGCGGAGCTAGATCTGAGCGGTTCCTGGCCAGTTCAGGGCAAGATCCACAAGGTGCACTGTGACAACGCCAAAGAGTTTCGTGGCGCGGTTCTAGAGCATGCTTGCCATGAGCAGCGCATTGACACTGAGTTTCGCCGTGTCAAAACTCCTCGCTATGGGGGCCACATAGAACGGATGATCGGTAACGTCAACATGATGCTTCAGAAGAAGCCTGGAACGACGTTTTCGAATCCGCAAAAGCGAGGCGACTATGACTCCAAAAAGAAGTCTGCCTACACACTGCGTGAACTGGAAGTCGAGATCGCCGACTGGATCGTCAACCATTACCACGTGAGCAAGCATGGCGCGTTGAGGAAGCCTCCGATCAAAGCTTGGGAAGAAGCAATCCTCGGTACGAGCAAAACCCCAGCCTGCGGATTTCCCCAACTAATCACTGATCCGGAAAAACTGATCTTCGATTTCCTGCCGCAGGATACGCGGGTCGTAAGCCCCACAGGGATCCGTATCAACAAGGCCGACTACTTCTCAGAAGTTTTGATTCCCTGGATCAACTACGTCGATCTAAAAACAGGCAAAAAAAAGAAGTTCGTTATCAAGGAGCACCCGAGGCACCGTGATGCGATCTGGTTTCTCGATCCGCAAACAAGGCAGTACTACAGGATTCCTCAGTTCCCTCTTCAGCCTGATACCGACTACGAGAACCAGCTGACTGGCGAGGAGTTCTCTGCTCTGAGGTCGCGCGATGACGCAGCAGGCAAGGCGATGGAAGACACGGAAGCCAAGGCCGGCTATCGCCAGCGCTCCAAGAAACGTGAGGCCGCTTCGGTTGCTACCACCACTGCGGCCAGAAAGGCTGCCCGGTCAGGCAAATCGAGCCAGGCGGGTAAAAAGACTACCAAGCCAAAGCTGCCCGATCGCTCGCAGATCGAGGATCGCATGCTGGGTGGGGTCAACCCTGCGCCCGACCCTTCGGAAATGTTCTCTGGATTCTCCGACGCGCCGGTCCTTCCTTTTAGTACGCGTAGCTAATGGATTTTGCGCATCTTCATTCCGACGCTCAGGCGGTGCTGCAGTCCTCCCTGGAGGATCGCCTCCACTTTGTGCGCAAAGATCGATTCATTGAGTATCCGGCCGCTGAGGCCATCTTGCGAGATCTTGCGGATGTGGTGACCTATCCTCGTGTCCAGCGACCACCGTGCCGAGCAGTGATTGCAGACAGCGACAACGGGAAGACCTCGTTGACCAGCGAGCTTATAAATCGCAATCCGGTGGTTCTGGATGCGACTGGAAACCCCATCACCAAGGTGTTGTGGGCAGAGTGTCCGCCGGCGCCCGATGAGGGCCGCCTGTTCAGCGCGATCCTTACCGCCTTGGACATTCCGCACAGACCCGATGCCGCGCCGGAGCGATTGGAGGCGGTCGTCTCGCAGGAGTTGATCGCCCACCAGACAACTACCCTGGTGATTGATGAGCTGCACGCGATGCTCAATGGAACTGCGCGCAATCAGCGATTGTTCATGGCGGCGCTAAAGCGGCTCTCCAACACGCGCAATATTTCTGTAGTCTGCAGCGGCACCCAGGAGGTAACGCGAGCGCTTGCCACTGATCCCCAGTTCATGACCCGGTTTCAGAAGCTTGCCTTGCCCAGGTGGCAGGCCAATGCGGATTTCCAGCGCTTGCTGGCAAGCTTTGAGATGTACATTCCGTTGCCCAAGCCATCTGGTTTAAGCCAAGGCAAGCTGGTCCAGCTGATCTATACGAAGTCTGCTCGCACCATTGGATCTGTGCGTGCGATCGTGCGGGCAGCCGCAGAGATGGCCCTGCGCGAAGGTGAGAGTCGGATTACCTACGTCCTGCTAGACAAAGCGATAGACGAGCTCGTCAAGCGCCTTCTCAATGGAGGGCGCACCGATGGTGCAATCTAATTCGCTGCTAGCGCCTCACCCGGACGAGTTGTTGGGATCGCTGCTGGCCAGGCGTGCCTGGGCTGCCGCGCACAACCCAGCATCTTTCGTGAAATCCATGGATTTGACACGGGACGTCTGGTCGCGTGATATTGATCGCAGTGTCAATGCGACGTTCTTGGAGAAGTTTGCAGAAGGTCTGTGCATCGGGCGCGCCCAGTTGGACGCCATGACAGTCAACAGCTTTCTTGCACAGTGCGGTGTCCCGGTACAAGCCATCGGCTTCGAGCCTTGGATCACTTATGTCGGCCTTGTTCAGTGGGCGCGCAAGCGCTACGGTCAGATGTATTGCTGCAGGTGTCTAGGCGCCCCGGATCGATATCTCCGCAGGGATTGGCGTATCGCCACGAATTGGTTTTGTCCAGAGCACTCACTACTTCTGCAGGACTGCTGTCCCGAGTGCAGGAAGCCGTTCACACCTTATAGCAATGATGAGCTGGTGTTGGCGCGCTGTGGGCGGTGTGCTGCCAGTCTCTGCGGACGCGAGTCGCTCTCTGTCTCAGGGTGCGATCTGGAGTTGCACGGTCATCTTGAGAGAATTTGGAATGATGCTTTTGCAGGAAAACCCGGGCCGCTCTGCGCCCTGTATCGGCATCTGAGCGAAGTCACCGCACGTGATCCGCGATTCGCCCGTGCAGGTGAGCATTGGAGTTACTGGCGAACTTGGGAGCGCGCTGAGCTCTTGCGCAGCCAGGAGGGCCGCATCATGCGCTTGGCATGTCACCCTTCACGGGGTGCCTTGGTATGGTGCGGATACAACCGAGCCCGCGACGTGCGTGAGAAACCCAAACGGTCGACCTCGATGCCAACCGACCCTCAGGTGCGCGCCCAGTTGCTTCTTGATTTGGCACGCAAGGTGCGCTGGCCGCGTCGCTCGCGAGCGCGCGTATCTCAATAACTATGAATGACAGCGAATATCTGGGCACGAAGCTTGCCAGAGGAAGGTGTGGAGAGTGCGAGCGTGGGATGCAAAAGGCGCACCGCGTGCATCTGGGCGTCAGCTATTGTTCGAACTGCTATCCACGGATTTTCCCTATCCGCACTTGTCACATATGTGGCGGCACAGCGCGCAGCCATCGCGCTGAAGAGCGGCCTGTCTGCCGCAGTTGCAAGCTGAAGGATCAGACGTGCCTTCGCTGCGCAAAACCTACGCCTCGCGCGGCACTGCGTGTCGGCGATCAAGCCGCATGTGCCGTGTGCGCAAGGTACTTCCGATCGGCCAAACCCTGCCAAGTGTGCGAGAAGCCCACGCAGCGCCTTACCCGGGTCAGTGGGATGGAAGCGCTCGGCCGCATGTGTGATCAGTGTGTCCGTGATCAGACCTGTGCGACGTGCAAGCAGTGCTCAAAACACCGCACCGTGTTTCTTATGCTGCTGTCACGCGAGCCATTGTGCAAGGCATGTGCCGAGAACCTGGACGCGACTCACGCCTGTCCTGACTGCGGGGTCACTGTGGGTGGAACGGGCACTGCACGCTGCTTTGCTTGCGGCATCAAACGTGCCAATTGGGTGAAGGCGCAAGCTGCAATTGATTTGATGAGCGATCAACAGGCGCAGCAATTGACACTGTCCTTCGTGGGATGGGCCAACGGCAGTGGCCGGGAGAGCAAGGTGGCTGCGGGCTTCGCTCGCTATGCACAGGCTCTGATGCGTATCGACAACGCCGTTTCAGTGACTGGCGGCGACATCGACGACAAATTCCTGCAGAAGCTGTTCACGACAGAGGAAATCCGGTCGATGGGCATTCTGGCGCAGTACATGAACGAAACTGGGTTGTTGACTGCCAACAACCACGAGCGGCTTCAAACGTCTCTCGAGCGGCTGATCGAGCGTCAATTGCTGGAGGTCGCAGGGAAGTCTTGGGAGTCGGATGTGCGGGGGTTTTATCGCTTCATGCAGGCCAAAGAAAAGCCGCTGTCGCTGCGGAGCATCAAGGTCTATCTGCACGTGGCAATACAGCTTCTGCAACACAGCCAGGTCAGCCGTGCCGCCTACCTGTCCGACACCGCACTGGAGCAGTACCTGAGAAAGTCTCCAGGATCGACGGCCTCGGCCAGCGCATTCGTCTCCTACCTTCGCGCAACTGGTTTAGTCTCGTTGCGTCTTCAGATTCAGAAGAAGGCAGGCCAGCTACCGACAGCGGCGCATCGCGCCAGGGAGGTACGCAGGATTCAGGACCGTCTTGAGCACGTAATACGCCGCCATGAACGGTTGCCGCTGATTGCGAAGCTTGTCTCCATCCTGTTTGGAGCCCGGCTTGAACATGTGCTTCAGTTGCGCATGGACCAGTTGGCGCTCTCTGCGTCAGGAGCAAAGGTGTTCTTGAAGGATGAGTGGGTCGACGCCCCGCAGGAGGTCGCCGCACTGATGCGTGAAATGGCAGCGAGGCCATCATCGGCACAGGAATCCGGTGAGAGTTGGGTGTTTCCCGGACGTATGGCTTCGGATCATTTGAGCACTGCGGCAGTGCAGTACCACCTGGACAAACTCAATGCATGAGTCTCAGGACCGAGGTATACCCGCGAGCTCCTCCATCTTGTCCAGCACGAGCGAAGGCTTGACCATTCCGTCCTGGTAGCGGTGATTGATGGTGCACGTAGCGAAGGCGTCGTCGTTGAGGGCGAGATTTTTAGTTTTCCAGACACCTTTGCCAAGAACCACTTGCTTGAGGAGAGTGTCCAAGGTGGCGGCAGGCAGAGAAGCGTTAGCTTGCATTCGCAAGAGAAGTGCCCGATGGTGCTTTTCGCCCCTGGATTCGGTTTCCAGCCAATAGAACCGTTGTCCATCTGATCGGGTCAATTCGACGACCCAGCACATCCGGGGGCGCTCGTCGACAAAAGCCCAGGATCGGTCTGTCCCGCCTATGTTGGCTGGCATTGCACAGTAGGTGGCTGACGGGGTCTCCACTGAGTTCACAAGTCCATAGTGCGCAAACGAGAGCAAGTGCTTTTTCTGAACCATCAACTCAAAGCACTCTGCCAGCGCGCGAAACCGGTCTTCAATCCGAACTTGGTCTTCGCTGCTGAGCGAGCCTGGTGGTACCTCTCCCTGTCCGCTGCGCTTTCCGGTTCCCACCCTGTTCTTGCGCGGCGTTCGTTTGCGCTTGGGCTTGTCTGGGTCGTACGGTAGGGTTTTGATGGAAATGACCCGGCGACCTAAAGGCTCCAATTCACTCCACGTGTCCTGGATGCCTATGTGGAGCGCTCTTCCAATGGGCCGCACGTCCTGTGGCCTGGAAATGACCGGTGGATCATCTTCATCTGGCTGTGAATGTGGCGATGGCTCGACTGGGCCCGTGGGAGCCTCCGGTTCAGATTTCGGAATGATCTGCTGCGTCAGGCGAGTGATGGGGTATGCAAGCTTGGGGAACTGCGCATCGTGGATCCAAAGTACAAGCACTCCTCCGCCGGGGAGCGGCTCACCCATGAATGAAACCCGCATTTCCTGGTCCTTCCATGGTGGCCAGGCTTCGATCCATGGAGAGTCATCCCTTCGTCTAACAGCATTGAGAATCCTGACGTATATCTGGGCGGCTTGGGTGAGCGCGTGAGGAGACGTCTGAAAAAGTGCTATCGCACGGCATGCCACATTGCTCAAGCTCACCAGAGGCTCTATTTCGAAATCGCCTTCCTCCGTAACCCGTGTGGTTTCCAGGTTGACCAAGTTGCCAACTTCGCTGGCCCAGGCGCCACTCACGAGGGCGTTGGCTAATTCAGTGGTGACCCCAAAGAAACGACGGAAGATTTCGTGGCAGGGGATGTAAATGTGTAACCCCAATGCAGTTTGTCCGTAGAGGACCGGCATACCAGCCACACTGATTCTCCGCCCTGCAGCGTCAGTTCCTGTCAGAGGCCAGTCTTTGGAACCGAGGGATAAGTCCGTCGACAGACCCAGGGCACCTACCGTAGTCAGCTGCCATGTTTGCTGGGGCAGGTCAGCGTCTCGCACTTGTACCCAGTTTTGAAGGTCGTCCGGCTGAAGTGTCCGATCGCGCCAGAAGGAACCTAGGATCAGGCTGGGGATTGAGCCGGCAGCCTCGTCGATCACCAGAAATTTGATCGAACCGTCATCCCGGCGCGCGTAGATGGCGTCTCCAGTCGCCAACTCTTCCATCTCTGCGAGATACACCATTACACGCCGTGTTTTCTCGGGCGTCGGGGATGGGTATTTCCGGCCCGTGGCGATCAAGCGGTACAGGCGCCCATCAACAGGGAAGCGATCAAAACTTGCAGAACTCACGCGGTCAGAGAGCCCTTTGCGGGCGGTTAGGTTGCAAGACAGCCACGCTGGCTAGCCGTATGGTTATATCTATCAATTTTTCACGCCAAGAGTTTATGCGACTGGCGGGGAGACCTGATCCACTAGATCTCGCTTCACTGCTAATGAGGATGCATGGAGCAGCCTCGATGCGGATCCATTGACGCAGCACCTGCAATGTTGATTTCCGCGTAATCCTGACCCCGGTTTTTCATCCAATATTGACCCCACCTGTTGGGGTGTAGCCGGGCTACG